>JASLHV010000197.1 GCA_030153205.1 Roseiarcus sp.
CCGCCTGGATCGCGCCCGAGGCCAGCATGGCCTCGAGACCGCTCGTATCATCCGGCGCCCGCGTCGAAATGCGATGGACGAAGGCGCATCGCGTCATGGCAGGCCCGCGATGAACGCGCTCGAATTGCTCACCGCGCCAAAGACGCCGCCTTGCATCTTGACCATCTTGATCGCCGCGAGATGATTGCCGTGATCGGTCGCACCGCAGCAATCTTCGAGCAGCAGGCATTCGAAGCCGCGGTCGTTCGCTTCGCGCATTGTCGTATGGACGCAGACGTCAGTGGTGATGCCGCTGAGGATGAGATTGTCGATGCCGCGCGTGCGGAGCATCAATTCCAGATCTGTGGCGCAGAACGAGCCTTTGCCCGGCTTGTCGATGATTGGCTCGCCTGGTTCTGGCTTTAGTTCTTCGATAATGTCCCAGCCCTTCTCGCCGCGTACAAGGATTTTGCCGCAAGGACCAGGATCGCCGATGCCGGCGCCGATACGCTGCGATCGCCAACGCTTGTTCGCGGGAAGGTCGGCAAGGTCGGGCCGATGGCCTTCGCGCGTGTGGAAAATGTGATAGCCTTTGGCGCGCATCGCCGTAAGGGTCGCCGCGATCGGCTTGATCGGCGCCCGCGTCAGCGAAAGATCATAGCCCATCTTGTCGACATAACCGCCCTCGCCGCAGAAATCGGTCTGCATGTCGATGACGATGATCGCGGTATTATCAGGTCTAAGGTCGCCGTTATACGGCCAGGGATAGGGATCAGAGTGAATTGTCGCCATAATTTACTTCGCCACTGCTAATTCGCCGGGCATGTCGCGCGCCGAACGTTTGGCGCTCGACGTCGCGATCATGATCCCAAGCGTAAGGATGTAGGGAGCCGCATTAAAGAAATAGTACCCCTCGGTCACGCCGATCGACTGCAGGGCCGGGCCAATCGCCCCGGCGCCGCCGAAAAGAAGCGCAGCGAGCACGCAGCGCACCGGGCTCCAGCGCGCGAAAATCACCAAAGCGACGGCCATCAGCCCCTGCCCAGAAGAAAGACCCTGGTTCCAGGATCCGGGGTACGACAGCGACAGAAAAGCGCCGCCCACGCCGGCGAGAAAGCCGCCGACGGTCGTCGTCAGAAAGCGCACGAGATCAACCGATATACCCATGGCGCGAGCCGCGGCGGCGCTGTCGCCGACCGTGCGGACGATCAGACCCCAGCGCGTATTGCGCAACGCCCAGCCAAGCGCCAAAGCGGCAAGAATGCCGACGAAGAACAAGGGATTGACGTTCAGCGCACTGGCGAGATCAGCGTCGGAAGACCAGCCGCCGAGCGGGATCGACGCCAGCCGCGGCGCGGTCGGCTGGATATACGGCTTACCAAAGAAGAAGGCGATGCCGGTGCCAAACAACATCATGGCGATGCCGACCGCGACATCGTTCACCCGCGGCAACTTGCAGATGTAGCCGTGCATCGCGCCGAGGCACGATCCGGCGAGGCCGGCGAAGACAACGCCGAGCCAGGGCGAGCCGGTATGGTACGATCCGGCATAGGCCACCATCGCGCCGAGGACGAGCGTTCCCTCGAGGCCCAGATTCACGCGGCCTGATTTCTCCGTCAGGCACTCGCCGACGGCGACGAACATGAAAGGCGTCGACACGCGGATGGCGCCGCCGAGCATGGCGATGAGAACAATGGCCAGCGACGAATTCACGTGCGATCCCTCGATGCCGTCGCACGGAAGATCGCGAAGCGCCCGTAGAGCGTCTCCGAGGTCAACAACACGACAAAGATCAGGCCTTGCAGCACCAGCACCGTCGCGTCGGGAAGGCCCATACGGCGCTGGATTAGGCCGCCCGCGGCGACGAGGCCGCCGAAGAGAATCGCGACCGGCACGATGGCGATCGGATTGTGCCGCGCGAGGAACGACACAAGAATGCCGGTGAAACCATAGCCCGCGGCGAGCGAGGCGTTGGCCCTTCCCTGAATCGCCGCGACCTCGAAGAAACCGGCAAGGCCGGCGCAACCGCCCGCGATCATTGCACAAGCGACAATGAGCCGGCCGACGGGCAGGCCTTGCGCCAGCGCCGCCCGCATATTGCCGCCCGTCACGCGCGCCGCGAAGCCGAAGGTCGTGCGCGTCATCAGGATTTGCAAAGCGAACGCAAGAACGACGCCGACAAAGAAGCCCCAATGAACGTCCGTACCAGGAATTTTCCCGACCATATAGGCCTCGCCGATCGGCTTGGTCGACGGCTTGTTTGGATTGGTCAGGTCGCGCAGCGCGCCCTCGACAAAGAAATTCATGATCGCAATGCCGATATAGGTCAGCAGCAGCGACGAAATGGTCTCATTGACGCCGCGGGCATAACGGAGGAAACCGGCAAGGCCGATCCATAGCGCGCCGACCGCAATGCCGACGATGGCCATGATCGGCAAGGTCAACCAAGGCGGCGCCGCGCCGACCATCGGCACGGCCACAGCAGCGGCGGCGAAGCCGCCCAGCACCAAAGCGCCCTCCCCGCCGATCATGATCAAGCCGATGCGCGCCGGTATCGCGACGGCAAGCGCCGTGAGAATGAGCGGCGCCGAACGCTGCAAAGTATTTTGGAATGAAAAGGCACTACCGAAGCCGCCGCGCCAGATGTTATCGACAAAATCGATCGGCGACTTGCCGATCGCGACCAGGAAAATGCCGAAGAGAAACGCCGCGATCGCCAGCGCCAAGACCGGGATAGCGACATATTCCGAACTCGCGCGAAGACGGAACGCGAGCTCCGACTTACGCACGGATTCGCCCGGGGCGACTGAGACAGGCGCGCCGGAGACTTCGGTCATTGCAGGCGCTCCGCTATCCATGAGCCTCCGCCTCGCATTTGCTTACGTGATCGAACCGACGACGCCTTCGAGAAGATAGTTCATCTGGTCAAGGTACGGATCGTAATTGTCGTAAGCCTTGTCGATCACCACCTTGCCTGTCTTATTGTCCTTCAATGGGCCGACATAGATCGGCTTCTTCGCCTTGAGCCCTTCAATGGCCGCCAACGCCGCTTTCTTGGCCTCATCGCTGGCGCCAGCCCCAAAAGGCGTATTCTGGACCATGTCATTGTGATAGCCGCCGGCGAGCATGTTCGGCAGACTCTCTCCTTTGCCGAGTTCTGCGGCATATTGTTGATAGATCGTGATCCACTTGTACTCGGCGCCGGTGATGAATCCCTTCGGCGCAAGCGGCGCTTGGCTGGCGTTGTGACCGCAGGTCTTCACGCCGCGTTTCTCCGCCGTCTCAATGACGACTTTCGGTCCGTCGACATGGCAGGTAATCACGTCGCAGCCCGCGTCGACCAGAGCGTTTGCCGCCTCGGCCTCACGCACCGGCAACGACCAGTCGCCGGTAAAGATGACTTGGACGGTGGCGTTCGGATTAGTCGAGCGCGCCCCGAGCAAAACCGAATTGATGTTGGAGAGCACGCTGGCGATCGGTTTGGCCGCGACAAAACCGATCTTGTTCGATTTTGTCGAGAGGCCCGCGGCGACGCCGTCGACATAGTGCGCCTGGTTGAGATAGCCGAAATAGCTGCCGGCGTTCTTCGGATCCTTGTCCTTATTCCACAGCGGCGCGGCGTGACGGAACTCGACCTTCGGATATTTCTTCGCCATGTCGACGACAAAGGGCGTGTAATAACCAAAAGACGTAGCGAGGATGAGCCCGGCGCCGTCCAGATTGATCATCGACTCCATGGTTTTGGAGCAGGCGTCGGTCTCAGGCACATTTTCTTCCTCGACCACCTTCACGCCGGGCAGCTTTTTCAGCGCGTCCATCGCCACCGCATGCGCCTGATTCCAGCCGAAGTCGTCACGCGCGCCGACATAGACGATGCCGATCGTCAGATCGCCGGCGAAAGCGCGTTGCACGCCGCCGAGGCCCAAGGCCAAACCCGCCGCCCCGACTGCGCTGGTGCGCAAAAGCGTCCGCCTGGTGAATTTTCCTGATGACATGCTCACGCCCTCGCTAAGCTTGCCGCCGGTGAGCCCTTGCATCCGGCGCGCTTGAGGCTGAGCAAGAGGTGTGCCGGTTGGTTAACCCTTGAAATTTCAACGGAAGCTGCGACTAGCAGCCCAAGCGTTAGGCAAAATGCCGCGTTTGTGGGCGCTATTGTATGCGCAATTCATGGATTGCATACACAATTTAAAGTTGGCATGGATGCCGCATGTCGCGTCGAAAGGGGCATTCAGACGCGCCGAGAGCCGGCAATAACAGGAGACGCGAGAGGCATGGGGCAAACAATTCGATCCATTCTTGCCGCTCATGCCGCCGGCCAAAAGGTCAGCGATACGATCGCGCGGGCTTACGCGGCTATCGCTGCGCATGGCGATCCTGCACTCTTCATCACCCTGCGGCCAAAAGAAGAGGCATTGGCGCTAGCGGCTGCCCTCGAATCGGCAGGATGGGTCGGCCGACCGCTTTACGGCGTTCCTTTCGTGGTGAAGGACAATATCGACGTCGCCGGCTTGCCGACAACGGCGGCGTGCCCCGCCTGCGCTTACCAGCCGCAGCATTCCGCCTTCGTCGTCGAGCGCCTCGAGCGCGCCGGGGCAATCGTCATCGGCAAGACCAACCTCGATCAATTCGCCACCGGCCTTGTCGGAGTGCGTTCGCCTTATGGCGTTCCGCGCAATGCATTGCGCGCCGACATCATTCCCGGCGGCTCTAGCTCCGGCTCTGCGACGGCAGTCGGCGCCGGAATCGTACCCTTTTCGCTCGGCACCGACACGGCTGGATCGGGCCGCGTTCCTGCGGCGCTCAATGGGATTGTCGGCCTCAAGCCGTCGCTCGGATCCTTGTCAACGACCGGCGTCGTTCCAGCGTGCCGTACTTTGGATACGATCTCGATCTTCGCGGGGGACGTCGGCGACGCATTTCTTGTCTATGAGCTCGCCGCCGGTTACGACCTAAACGATCCTTATTCCAAACCCTTTCCCGCTCCCGGCCTGTCTGCGCCGCCCTTGTCGATACGCCTCGGCGCGCCGCGCATGGCGCAGCGCAAGTTCTTCGGCGACCGCGACGCCGAAGCCGCTTTCGAGGCTGACCTCGCCAAATTGGCGGACGGCGGCGCAAAAATCGTCGAATTCGATATCGAACCCTTCTATGCGACCGCTCGCCTGCTCTATGAAGGTCCCTGGGTCGCCGAACGTTTCGCGGCCACCAAGCCGCTGATCGAGCAGAACCCTGACGCGATGCTTGCCGTCACGCGGCAAATCATCGAAGGCGCGCGGAAATTCGACGCCGTCTCAGCCTTCGAGGCGCTGTACAAACTTGCCGCGCTGCGCCGCGAGACCGCGAAGGTCTGGAGCGCCTTCGACGCGATGATCGTTCCGACCATTCCAAGACCGTACAAGGTCGCGGAAGTCATAGCCGAGCCGATTGCCCTGAATTCAAACCTCGGAACATACACCAATTTCGTCAATTTACTTGACCTCGCCGCCATCGCCGCGCCCTCGGGCCTGCGCGCGGACGGATTGCCGTCAAGCGTCACGTTGATCGGACCGGCAGGCACTGACGGATTCCTCGCGGGACTGGCTCAGCAGATTCAAGGACGCTCAGGCGCAACTATCGGCGCGACAGGCGCCAACGTCGAAAGTCTGGATGGCGCGACGCGACGAGCTCGCAAGGGCAGCATTGAAATCGCGGTCGTCGGGGCGCATCTTTCTGGCCTTCCGCTCAACCGGGAGCTTGTTGCGCTTGGCGCTGTTTTCCTGCGCGAAGCCGAAACGATCCCTGCCTATCGGCTGTTCGCACTGAACGGAACGACCCCGCCGAAGCCAGGTCTTCTGCGGGTCCCGGACGGAGAAGGCTGCGCGATTCGCACAGAAGTTTGGGCGCTGGACGCGGCCTCCTTTGGTACGTTCGTCGCCAATATTCCGCCGCCTCTCGGGATTGGCACTTTGGAGTTTTCGGACGGAACCAACGCCAAAGGCTTTCTCGTCGAAGCGCAGGCCGTCAGAGACGCGGCGGATATTTCGCACTTTGGCGGTTGGCGGGCTTTCATCAATGCGCAATCGGCCCGCGCATGAATCATCACGGTCGCTACGATTATTCGCCGATCCGTGGCAGACCGCGTTATCTTTGGCCGAACGGCACTGGCCTTGCCGTCTATATCGCCGTCAATCTCGAGCATTTCTCCTTCGGCGAGGGGCTTGGCGCCGAACTCGCGCCCGGCGGTCCGCAGCCGGATGTGCTGAACTACGCCTGGCGCGACTATGGCAACCGCGTCGGCGCCTGGCGATTGTTGGACCTTCTCGATCAGCTTCAGCTACCGGCCTCTGTCCTCATCAATTCGGAGATTTATTCCGGCGCGCCTGGCCTTGCCGAAGCTTTTCGCGCCAGAGGCGACGAATTCGTCGGCCACGGCCGTACAAACTCCGAGCGCCAAGGCGTTCTTGGCGAAGCTCAGGAAGCCGCGCTTATCGCGGAAGCGACCGCCGCCATTGCGCGACATGAAGGCACGCCGCCGAAGGGATGGCTTGGCCCTTGGATTTCACAAAGCCGGACCACGCCCGATCTGCTCGCTGAAGCGGGTTACGCTTATTTGCTCGATTGGTGCATGGACGATCAGCCGATCTTCATGCGTACCAGGAATGGCCGCATTCTCGCCCTGCCCTATCCACAAGAGATCAACGACATTCCGATGATCGTCGGCCGCAAGATTGAAGGACCGGCCTTTGCGCAAATGATCGTCGATCATTTCGACGAGATGCTGGAGCAAAGCGCCCATCAGCCGCTCGTCATGGGCATCGCGCTCCATCCTTACATTGTTGGTCAGCCGCATCGCTTACGTTATCTGCGGGGGGCGCTCGCCCACATCACGGCGCGTCGCGATCAAATTTGGCTCACGCGCGCCGGCGATATCGCGGCCCACGCTCTTGCTCAGCCCAAGACAATCGTTCCGGGCGGATAAATTACGAACGACTCGGGCTCCCTTGCCACGGCGCCTCCAACCCAGAGGGCCAGTTGGGCGCCGACGCTCTGGGGGGCGACGCGGCGGTTGTCCGCCGCCTCTTTCCGTCTTCGAGCGTCCGAAATGACGGTCCGAGAGGAGGCGCCGGAATCCGTTTCGGTGGCTACCGTCGCCAGACAACCCGCATCTCGTCGGCGGCGGCTTGACCTGCAACTGCGGCACATCTGCCGGCAGTCCGCGAAGTCGCTTTTCCTAACAATGCGTTAGACCAATATCAGACCATGCGTTCGCGCCAGCCGGAAGCATCTCTTTGAACTGCGGTGGTTCAGAATTGAGCATCTCATCTTCGTTTGAGCGCTACTTCGATTGCTTACACGTTCTGGTTGCGTCACACTTCGGCCTTACGCGCCGTCAACCGCGGCCATGGGGGAATGCGGAGGCGGCCTTAGGGGGCACGTGATGGAGCATCCATTCAGGGCCGGCGCTTCCTCTATCCACAAATTGGCGATGGAGGAGGCAAGTTTATTGAGCGGGCGCTATTGGGGCGAGCTCCGGACTTTTCTGGCGGTCGCCAAAGCCAAGAGTCTCAACCGCGCCGCTGATCAACTTGGCGTGAGCCGAATGACCGCCGGTCGCGAGATACGGCGGTTGCAGGATGCAATCGGCGCGCAATTGGTTGTCTTCGGCAAGACCGGCGCAACGCTTACCCGTCGCGGCGAAGACCTAGCCCACGCCCTGCTGCGCCTCGATCAGGAAATTCATACGCTGACCAATGACCTTCGCGCCGAGTTGCGCGGCGCCGAGGGCGCGGTTCGGCTCAGCGTCACCGACGGCATTGGCATCTTGTTCATCCTTCCCGGCGTCAGAAGACTGAGCCAGACACATCCCCGTATTCGTATCGAGCTGAAAAGTCCGCAAAACTATTTGAGCCTGATCGAGAACCAAACCGACATCATGGTCGGTTTCGGCCCGGAAACTCATCAGGATCTGACGTCGGTACGCATGGGCACTTATCACATGCTGCCGATCGCCAGTCGATCTTATGTCGACCGAATGGGCCTGCCGACACTCGACAATCTAGAACACCATGAATTCATCGATTCCGATCGATACGCCTCGAAGGGCGAGATTTGGAGGCCGTGGCGAAAGCTTATCGACCGCGGTTATGTCTCCCACTGCTGCGACGCGTCGATTACCTACGGCCTGATGGTCAAAGAAGGTCTCGGCGTCGGCATTTTGTCCAGCGTCAACGTGCTGGAGCCGTCATCTATTGCGCTCGATCTCGATTGCGAGATCGCTCTGCCGCTCTATCTCACCGCTTTGACGCAGCGCCTCCAGGCGAAACCCGTCCGCGTAGTTTTCGAATTGGTCTCGTCTCTTCTAAGCGAGAATAATCCCTGGTTCGCAAAAGAAATGATTCTCGATTGCGCTCCCGACTCTCCTTTCAACGACGGGTATCGCAGGCTGTTCAATCTGTAACTTGTACCATCAGCGGAAGGCTATGTATCTCCCGCCTCGAAGGCGCAGGGAATGTGCCATGCGCCTTCGATGCGAAGCAGAACTCCGGGCGCTGTATCAATCGAAATTGCGTCCGGCGACGCCGAGAGATCCTTTACTAATTCGACAAAAGATTCCCCGTCCCCGGACAAAGCCGCAGGCCGGTCGTTTCGCAAGCGGAAACCGAGTACCCGGATCCATACGTCGGCGTATTTTGGTTGAGCTAAAGTTATAAGTTTCGAGTAACCTTTACGGGCGACATGATCGAAGATGAAGTCCGCCGTCTGTTTAAGTACACGGGCGCTGCGATACGCCTTTCGTATGCCCGTGCGCTCGATCTTGGCAAAGCCGCTGAACCAACGTATACGTGAACTCCCTATCGGTTCATCCCCGTAGTACATTATGATATGCGTAGCTTGAAAGTCATTGCCGTCGAAGGCGCGACGCGCGGGGAGCCCGGTCTCCTCCATGAAACAAATGCTACGCACTGCTTGGGCGTGAAGGAGCTGTTCGCTATTGGTTACGACGCCGATCCGAATGGCGTTGCTGATTTTTTGAGCCGTTAGAGCGTTCATGGGAATACGCTGGGTGGCGATTCTGGTTAACGAAACATCCGCCACTCCGCGCCGTCTCGGAAGTCGTCATTTTGAACAAGCGTTGCTCAGAATTGTGCATGGACCCCATCAATCGTAGTAGATCAATTATGTCGGGCGAAGAGATACACCTCAATCTTCTCAATAAGATATTCGAAGAAGCCGTCAGTCTCCATGGCGGAGACTTCGAGAAAGTTTTGGACCACGTGAGGAAGACTATCGACGCTGTGAGGCCGGAAGACCGCGCCATCTTTGAAAAGATGATGGAGCGTATCCTGTTGTTCCGAACGCCAGACTTTGGGTCCAATCCGCTCAACTAGTTCTGATCGGCAAGCGCTCAGCGCGCTTCAGAGATTTCCCTATTTCTGAGACCGGGCGAGGCCGGTCTCGGTTTGGCGCTTTTTGCCGATTCGCTCCCGCGGGAGGTAGGAACGCCTCGCAAATCCAAAAATCACCTCGCTCGGGCAATGAGAGTTACGCGGACCGGAACGATCCGCTGCATCCCGAGTTGTTCTGTCGCCACGGGAGGCCGCCATGCATCTCTCAAATCAAAGTCTGCTCGTCATAATCCTGGTGGGCGTCGTCGCGGGATGGATTGCGGGGCAGATCGTGGCCGGGGGCGGCTTCGGCCTTCTTGGCGATCTCCTTCTTGGGATCGTCGGTGCTTTCATCGGCAATTGGCTATTGCCTCAATTCGGCATCCATCTTGGCGCCGGAATTTTGGGCCTGATCATTAACGCCGCGATCGGCGCAATCATCTTACTTTTGATCCTGCGCCTATTTTCGCGGGGACGAACATGGGGGCCCGGTCCGCGCTGGGGTTGGCGAAGCCGTTGGGGCGGCCGGTGGTGACGGTCAGTCGTCATCTGTATCCGGCAGATCAAGATGGCCGTCCGCGTTTCGCACTTCCTCTTCGGGATTTCCGAGCGCTGAATCGATCGGCATATCGCGGCGACGTTTCTCCTCCACGATTTTCTCTCGAAGCTTGTTCGACGATTCTTTGAGCTTGGCCAAGGATCGGACCGTCTCAGCCGTTTTCGTATCTTGGTTGTTCGTTTCGCTCGCCATCGCTCTCACCTCTTCTGTACCACCGGCCGTGCGCGTCGATAGTCTTCTAATCGACGGACGACGTGCTTCGCTTCCTGCATTCTATCGGTTTGCGCTTTCGTGGACCCGACGAGGCGGCGCGGCATATCCCTCATGAAACGCCGGATCATGTCAAAAATCGACTCGTGAGGCTTGAGCTTACTGCTTGGGTCGGCGGCGAATGTGGTTCTGTGAATTGTGACGACATTCTTCTTCGCTGCGCCCATGGACAGCCTCCTCTCGCCAGCCGTACGATATAACGGCTCGTGGTCGGCCCCGGTTCCGTCCATGCGTTGGCCGTATCTGCTGTGACCGTCGCATAATGTTGGCGAAAACGCTGAGCATGCCGGCGTCACAAACGCAAAATAAATGAACAATTTCAAGTGCAACCGCGACTTGGCGCGGCAATACGCTGAGTCAAAATTTCAGCCGCTGGGGGTCTCGCGACGACCCGGTCGGGGCGACGCATTATTGAAAGACGACTATTTCGCGGCGAGGGCGTCAGAATTTGGCCTTCTTTATCAGGCGCATTTGCACTTGCGATTTGCCCACTTCAAGAAGGGTAGACGAATTTGTGTGCGGCGTAAGCGTAAGTGCGTAAGGGGCAAGCGCAGACCTCAATGGCGATAGGGAGCAAGCCATGGGATCGCAGCGCAACGGCGTCCGAGGTTCGGACGCCAAAAGAAACTGGACTGAACGCGAATGGGAGCTCTACGGCAACTTGCCTTGGCTAGTACAAAAGCTTGTCGATTTGCTAATGGGCGTTCCGCGTTTCGTGAGATCAGCACCAGCGCGTGAAATAAGGATTATAGATCGAAGATTGCAGTACGTCGAACGCCGCCTCCTCGAGGCTAAGCGTCGGCGAAGAGCCTCGTGAAAGCGTTTGTGTTTCCCGAGTATATTTCACGCATAATAAAACCCGGCGAATGCCGGGTTTTTTTTCACTCGCTCGCTTTCAACGTAAAGACGCGTTGAGGGCCTCAAGCGCCTTGGACCCTGGGCAGAGATCAGCCTCGTTCAAAGCATTCAAGGGCCTGCTGACCGTATTCAGGCGGCCGTGCAAATCGATGGCCTCATCGTTGAGATACACCAGCCCGGTCACGACTTCGCCCTCGGCGCGGTGCTTCTCCAGCACAGCCAAGGCCGCAGCGCGATCGCGCAAGTCATGATGTGCAGCCAGCTTACGCAGGCGGAGTGAAGAGCCGTCGTGCAAAGCGACCGTCTCCGCTGCGCCCTCGGCATAGTCGATCTCGATCGGCGCTCGCCCGGTCATGAAATCCAAGGCGTTCAGCGCAATATTGTGTTCGCGGATATAGTCGAAGCTCTTGGTCGACCCTTCATGATTGTTGAAGGCGACGCATGGCGAGATCACGTCGATGAAGGCGGCGCCGCGGTGTTGGAAAGCGGCCTTGATCAAGGGCACGAGTTGCGTCTTGTCGCCGGAAAAGCCGCGCGCGACGAAAGTTGCGCCAAGTTGCACGGCCAAGGCGACGAGATCGATGGGCGAATCCTGATTTTCGACGCCCTTCTTGCTCTTCGACCCCCTGTCGGACGTCGCCGAGAATTGGCCCTTCGTGAGTCCGTAGACGCCATTGTTCTCGACAATATAGACCATATTGACGCCGCGGCGCATGGCATGAGCGAATTGCCCAAGACCGATCGAGGCAGTGTCGCCGTCGCCGGATACGCCGAGGTACAAGAGATCGCGATTGGCGAGATTGGCGCCGGTCAAGACCGACGGCATCCGTCCATGAACGGAATTGAAGCCATGGCTCTGTCCGAGCATATAAGTGGGCGTCTTCGACGAGCAGCCGATGCCGCTGAGCTTGGCGATACGGTGGGGCGGCAGCGACAATTCATAGCAGGCGTGGATAATCGCTGCGCTGATCGAGTCATGACCGCAACCGGCGCAAAGCGTCGAAATAGCGCCTTCATAATCGCGATGGGTGAAGCCGAGCGCATTGACCGCAAGCGCGGGGTGCTGAAATTTCGGTTTGGGCAGAAAGGTCACGACGCGGTCTCCCGGGTCAGCGGCGCCGCAAAGCCGCGCGAGCGCGCCGCGATTTCGCGACGAATGAATCGCGCGGTAATCGGCGTGCCGTCGTAGTGCAGGATCGCCACGAGCTGCGCCGGATCGACGCCAAGGTCGGTCATCAGCAGCGTGCGCATCTGCGCATCACGATTCTGCTCGACGACGAAGATCTGCTCATGCGCTGCGATGAACTCGCCGACCTCCGGACCGAAGGGAAAGGCCCGGATGCGCAAAGCGTCCACGTGGACGCCTTCGCTCGCCAACATCTCGGCGGCTTCGTCCATCGAAGCGGCGGTCGATCCAAAGTGAATGACGCCGATCCGCGTCGGCTTGGCCGCCTTGCGTAACTCAGGCCGTGGAGCAAGCTTGCGCGCGGTGTCGAATTTACGCGTCAACCGGTCCATATTGTCGACGTACGGACTACCCTCCTCCGTATAGCGCGCATAACGATCGCGGCTTGTGCCGCGGGTGAAATAAGCGCCGCGGGTCGGATGCGTGCCGGGAATGCTGCGGTACGGAATGGCGTCGCCGTCGACGTCGAGATAACGGCCGAAGTCCCGTCCGGATTCGAGGTCGGCGAAAGACATGACCTTGCCGCGGTCGTATTTGCGCGCATCATCCCAGCGAAATGGCGCCGTCAATCGCGAATTCATGCCGATGTCGAGATCGAGCATGACAAAAATCGGGGTCTGAAGCCGATCTGCGAGATCGAAGGCGAGCGCGCCAAATTCAAAAGCTTCGCCGGGCCCATCCGGGATCAACAGAACATGCTTGGTGTCGCCATGCGAGGCGAAGGCGGCGGACAATATGTCCGATTGCTGAGTCCGCGTTGGCATGCCGGTCGACGGGCCTCCGCGCTGCACGTCGAAAATGACGGTCGGAATCTCGGCGAAGTAGGCGAGGCCGAGAAACTCCTGCATCAACGAAATGCCGGGTCCTGACGTCGCCGTGAAGGCGCGCGCGCCATTCCAGCCGGCGCCGACGACGACGCCGATCGCTGCGATCTCGTCTTCCGCCTGCACGATCGCATAGCGTTTCTCGCCGGTCGCCCGATCGACCCTGAGGCGCGAACAATTTCGTTCGAAGGCCTCCGCCAAAGAGGTCGACGGCGTGATCGGGTACCAGGCGCAAACCGTCGCCCCGCCATAAACGGCGCCCAGCGCCGCTGAGAAATTGCCCTCCGCCAGGATACGATCGCCGACCGCGTCGCTGCGACGGATTCGAATGGCGAGCGGACAGGAAAAGCGCGACTTCGCGTCGTCAAAGCCGAGCTTGAGCGCGCGAAGATTGGGCTGAATCAGCTTGTCCTTGCCCTTGAACTGTTCAGCGATCAGTTTTTCGACTACTTCGATGTCGATGTCCAAAAGCGCCGCGAGAGCGCCGACATAGACGATATTCTTGAAAAGCTGCCGTTGACGCGGCTCGCGATATTCTTTCGTACAAATATCCGTCAACGGCATGCCGAGCACGACAATGTCGTCGCGCAATTGTGAGGCCGCGATAGGCCGTGAGGAATCATAGAAGAGATAGCCGCCCGGCTCGATCGACTTGACGTCCGCAGCGAAAGTCTGCGGATTCATGGCGATCATCAAATCCGTTCCGCCGCGCGCGCCAAGATGGCCATCGCCTGTGACGCGGACTTCGTACCAGGTCGGTAGTCCTTGGATATTCGATGGGAAAATATTGCGCGGTGCGATCGGCACGCCCATGCGTAGGATCGAACGGGCGAAGAGAAGATTGGCGCTGGCCGAGCCGGATCCGTTCACATTGGCGAAGCGAATGACGAAATCGTTTACGCTCTGGATTGGCATGAGGGTCCCGCTTGCGCCATCTCGAGCGTAAACTTCTGCATGTCCCAGGCGCCAGTCGGACAGCGCTCTGCGCAAAGGCCGCAGTGAAGGCAAAGGTCTTCGTCCTTGGCCATCACGCGGCCGGTCTTGACCGGCGTGGAAACATAGATCGCTTGAGAAGTGTTCGTCGCCGGCGCATTGAGCGAAGCGCGCAGTTCGTCTTCGCTGTCGGCGTTCGGCACAAAGGAAATGCAGTCGATCGGGCAGATGTCGACGCAGGCGTCGCATTCGATGCAATCGGGCGTGGAGAAGACCGTCTCGACGTCGCAATTGAGGCAGCGCTGCGCCTCGGCGATAGCGAGCTTCGGATCGAAGCCCAGTTCGACTTCCGCGCGAATGTTCTTCAGCGCGATCGCCGTCTCGGTCTGCGGCACCTTGAACCGGCGATCCAGCGTGATCGCATTGTCATAAGACCACTCGTGGATGCCCATTTTCTGGCTGACGAGATTGGTCATCGGAGGCGGGCGGCGCTTCAGATCCTCGTGGCGGCAATAGGCGTCGATCGAGATCGCCGCTTCATGGCCATGGGCGACGGCTGTGATGATGTTCTTTGGACCGAGCGCGGCGTCGCCGCCGAAAAAGACCGAAGGCGCGCTCGATTGGAAAGTCTTCGCGTCAAGCTTCGGCAAACCCCAACGATCGAAAGCAATGCCGGAGTCCGTTTCGATCCAAGGAAACGCGTTCTCCTGTCCAACGGCGATCAGCACGTCGTCACATTCCAACAGAATGTCGGGCTCGCCTGTCGGCGTCAAAACTCGATTGCCCTTGTCGTCTTTGGACGCCGC
>JASLHV010000210.1 GCA_030153205.1 Roseiarcus sp.
TCGAGATGCGCGCCGAGCGCGTCATTGGCTTCTTGCGCTGCCTCCAACGCGGCGCGATCGACGATCAAAGCCTGCGCATAGGCGCGTTGCAATTCGATCGCTGATTGCATCAAGCTCTCGATCGGATCGGTTACATTGTGCGATTGGTCGATCATATAGGCCGGCGAGAAGCCCTCCGCCTTGCGGCGCTCGGCGTCGACCAATTCATTGAAGACCAGAAACAAGCGGAAGGGTTCGACCGACCCGGTGTCAAGGTCGTCATCGCCATATTTCGAATCGTTGAAATGGAAGCCGGCGAGCTTTTTGAACCGTACCAGACGGGCAACGATCTGTTCGATATTGACGTTGGGCGCATGGTGGCCGAGATCGACAAGGCAGAGGGCCTTGGGCCCGAGTTCTTGCGCGGCCGCAAAGCTGGAACCCCAATCGGAAATCACCGTCGAATAGAACGCCGGCTCATAGAGTTTGTGCTCGAGAAAGACGCGCCAATCGGCGGGCAAGGCCGCGTAAATCTCGGCCATCGACGCGATATAGCGATCAAGCGCACGGGTCAGATTCGACTGGCCCGCGAAGTTCGATCCATCCGCGATCCAGACCGTCAGAGCCTTGGAGCCGATTTTACGGCCAATTTCGATACATTCGATGTTGTGCGCAACAGCCTGGGCGCGAACGGCGGCGTCCGTATGCGACAGCGAGCCGAACTTGTACGAAAGCTTTTGTCCGGCTTGATCCTGGAACGTGTTGGAGTTCATCGCATCGAACGCCAATCCGTACCCGGACGCTTTTTCCTGCAATGCTGCGTAGTCGTCGACCTTGTCCCAAGGAATATGCAGCGAGATCGCTGGCGTCGCCCGCGCCAATTGCTGGATGGCTCCGCAATCGTCGATTTTCTCGAAAATATTGCGCGGCTCGCCCTGGCCTGGAAAGCGGGCGAAGCGCGTGCCGCCCGTTCCGACACCCCAGGTCGGAATGGCGACGGCAAAATCCATCACCTTTTTGACGATCGCCTCGGCGTCGACGCCGCGCCGCCCAAGAGTTCGCGACAGCGCGTGATAATCCTCGGTCGTCGCCGCTTCGAGCCGCGCATTGTGATTGGCGACAAAATCCGCGCTGATGGCGAAGGGCTGAGCGCTCATCGGGTAAAGGCCTGCGAATTGCCGGCGTCCACATTCAGGATGTTGCCGGTCGATTTGGCGCTGAGGTCGGAGGCAAAGAAATAGACGCCCTCGGCGATATCCTCCGGCAAGACCGAAAGTTTCAGCATCGAGCGCTGCCGGTAGACCTCTTCGAGTTGATCTTCCGAGACCTTGTTGGAGACGGCGCGCTGCTGGCGCCACTCGCCTTCCCAGATTTTCGAGCCGCGCAAAACGGCGTCTGGATTGACCGTGTTGACCCGGATTCCATGTGCGGCGCCTTCGAGGGCGAGACAGCGCGCGAGGTGAATTTCCGAGGCTTTGGCGGCGCAATAAGCCGATGCGCCAGCCGAGGCGGCGAGCCCGTTCTTCGACGCGACAAAGACGATCGCGCCACCGATCTTCTGACGCTGCAGGAGACGAAACGCCTCGCGTGACACAAGGAAATAGCCCGTCGCCAGAATGTCCATGTTCTTTTGCCAAAGCGCCAGGGTGGTGTCTTCGACAGGCGAGGCTGAGGCGATGCCAGCATTGGAGACAATAATGTCGAGACCGCCGAAGGCGCGAGACGCTTCTTCGAAGCTCCCGATCACCGCCGCTTCATTCGTCACATCAAGCTTCACGCCGATCGCCGCATCACGGCCGAAACGCTTTGTGATCGCCGCGATACGCTCGTTCAGCGCTTTCTCATCGATGTCGGCGATCACCACGCAGGCGCCTTCGCTGAGCATACGGAGCGCGGTCGCCCCGCCGATGCCGCCGGCGCCGCCTGTCACATAGGCGACGCGTCCCGCAAGCGCCTTGGGCTTCGGCAGACGCTGAAGCTTGGCCTCCTCCAACAGCCAATATTCGATGTTGAAGGCTTCCTGCTCGGCAAGGCCGACATAGGTGCTCACGCCCGAGGCGCCGCGCATGACATTGATGGCGTTGACATAGAATTCGCCGGCAATGCGCGCCGTCGCCTTATCCTTGGCGAAGGTGAACATGCCGACGCCTGGAACAAGGTACACGACCGCGTTGGGGTCGCGCATCGCAGGCGAGTCCGGATGTTTGCAGCGGTCGTAGTAAGCGGCGTAGTCGCGTCGATAGGCGGAGAGTATATCGTCTACGCCCCCGATCACGGCGTCGAGATTGTCCTTGGCCGGATCATAAGGAAGAACAAGCGGCCTGATCTTGGTGCGTAGGAAATGGTCGGGACACGAGGTGCCGAGCGGCGCCAGCGTATCCAAAGCGTTGGAATTGACGAAGTCCAACACTTCCGGCGCATCGGTGAAGTGTCCGATCTTGCGCTCGTCGCTGGAAATCTTTCCGCGGATCAACGGCATCAGCTTCGCCGCGACTTCGCGGCGCCTCTCGCCGGAGGCTGGCTGATGCTTCGGTCCGCCGAAGGACGGCTTCTTTTCGTGCGCCGCCAGCCAATCGGCAGCTTGCTGGATGATGCGAAGCGTCACCTCATAGCAGGCCTTCGAGGTATCCGCCCAAGTGAAGAGCCCATGGCCGCCAAGTACGACGCCGACATATTCCGGATGGCTCGCGGCC
The DNA here is from genome assembly GCA_030153205.1 of Roseiarcus sp. Lineage (GTDB taxonomy): Bacteria > Pseudomonadota > Alphaproteobacteria > Rhizobiales > Beijerinckiaceae > Roseiarcus. Next base: position 2,673 of record JASLHV010000210.1, read on the forward strand.
ATCTCGCCGAGCTTGAGGCCAAGATCAAAGCCCGGCCGCTGCCAGGGCAGAAAACCGAGCTTGCCGCCGAAAATCTCGCGTGTCAGTTGCTCTGAATTGGCCGAAGCGGCGATGGCGATGACAGCGTCAGCATGGACGTGGTCGACATGACGATGCGGCACAAAGGCGTGCAGCGGCGTATCGATCGACGCCGCGCGCGGATTGAGATCGAAAGTGCAATGATTGAAGAGCGCGACCATCTCGTCTTCATGGGCGACGCCGCGATAGAGACCTTTCAAGCTTTCGAGTTTGTCGAGGTACAGGGTCGAGAAGCCGTCGCGCTTCATCGAACCGAGATCGCCGCCGGAGCCTTTGACCCAAAGAACGCGAACCGTCTTCTGCGTCAGCGGATCTTTTGCTTCGACTTTTGCGGAAGTATTGCCGCCGCCAAAATTGGTGATGCGCAGATCACTGCCAAGAAGGTTGGAGCGATAAAGCAACTGGCCGGGCTCATCGAGACCGGCTGCGTGAGCGTCATCCCAAAGATTGGATAGAGGCGTGGCCGCGGCCTCGCTCATCGGGCATTCTCCCCATTGCGTTTATTTCAATCACTCTCTGCAACATATTCACGCATTCGATCATGGTCAATCATTACTGACCGAATTTTGCGACGCGGTATGATTGATGCGGCGCGGTATTGATCGGTTTTGAAAGTTTCATGTTGACCCGCTCTCGATACCGTGACTAGCTTCATTTCAAGGGAGGACGGCCGACGTGCACGAGCGCGAGCGCTGGCAGATTATCAAGACGATGCTGAAAGAACGCACATTGGTGCGTATCGCTGACGCCTGTCGGGCGACTGGCGCTTCAGAGGCGTCGGTCAGGCGCGATTTCGCGCGGCTCGCCGAACAAGGCTTCGCCATAAGAGTCCATGGCGGCCTGGAGGCCATTCCGGAAGACGGCGCAAGTTCAGGCGATGTTCTCTCGCTCGCCACACGCGCCTTCGACATTAGTCAAGCGCTGAACATTTCCGCAAAGCGCGCTATCGCCAAGGCCGCCGTCGCGCTTTGCGCCGACGGCGACTCGATCATCATCAATGGCGGCACGACCACCTTTCAGATGGGCGAGTTTTTGCGCGACCGCCGCCTGAAGGTTTTGACCAACTCCTATCCGCTCGCCGAAGTCTTGATCCATGGCGGCAAGTGCCGGGTTGCGCTGCCCGGCGGCGAAGTCTACCGCGAGCAGGGCGTGATCGTTTCACCTTTCGAAGAGGACGCGATCCAGCATTATTCGGCGTCGCGTATGTTCATGAGCGCCATATCGATCGGTCCGCTCGGCGTGATTGAAGGCGATCCATTGCTCGCCCGCGCCGAGTCCAAATTGCTCAAGCGAGCCGATAAGCTGACGATCCTCGCCGACTCGTCCAAATTCGTCTCTCGCGGAAGCCTCGTCGTCTGCCCGCTGTCGCGCATTCATACGCTGATTACTGACGCCGCCGCGCCCGCCGGCGCGCTCGAAATGTTGCGCGAGGCCGGCGTACAAGTCATCGTCGTCGCCAAGGGCGTCGATGCGATAGCGGCGGCCTGATCGCGATGACAGCAGCCAGCGCCCCGCAACAAACCGGTCCCGTGGGATCGACGACTCCGCTGCTCTCAGTACGAAATATCGAGAAATCCTTCCCTGGCGTCAGGGCGCTGTCAGGCGTCTCCTTTGATGTCGCGGCCGGTGAAGTGCACGCCTTGCTCGGCGAGAACGGCGCCGGGAAGTCCACCTTGATCAAGATCGTGTCGGGCGTCTTCCCGCCGGACCGCGGCGAAGTGATCGTCGACGGCAAACCGGTCAATCTGGAGCGACCTGACGATGCTCGAAAAGCTGGCGTCGCCACGATCTATCAAGAGCTTCTGCTGTTTCCTGAACTGACGGTTGCCGAAAATGTCTTCATGGGCCATGCGCCGCGCGCGGCGCTAGGCCGTCTCGATTGGCGCGCGATGCGTGAAAAGACGCAGGGCCTGCTGGACTCCTTGGAGATTCACGATCTCAAAGCCGATCAGGTCGTCGGCGCACTCAGCGTCGGCAATCGTCAGCGCGTCGAAATATTACGCGCTCTGTCGCAGGACGCGCGCATTCTGATCATGGACGAGCCGACGGCCGCCCTCACCGAATATGATGTCACCAGGCTTTTCGACATCGTTCGCCG
>JASLHV010000221.1 GCA_030153205.1 Roseiarcus sp.
CCAAGCCCGATGACGCCATTCTTTTTGATCTGCTCGCGCAATGGGTGCCGGACGAGGCAATTCGCAACCGCATTCTGATCGATAATCCGGCGGCGCTTTATGGCTTCGGAACAGGATGAGGTACGAAAGCGGCGGCGAGAGGCCGAGATCGCGGCCTTCATCAAGGCGCGCTTGCCGTTGGTTCCGGCCTCGTCTGTTCCCGAAGTCTTGATTCACGCCGCCAATCCGGCGAGCGGCCTTGGAAAATTGGCGGAACTATCCGGCGAGGGCGTTGCTCCCTATTGGGCCTATCCTTGGGTCGGGGGCGCGTCCCTGGCGCGTCATTTCTTTGCTCGGCCGCAGACGGTGAGCGGACGGCGCGTCCTCGACTTTGGCGCTGGATCAGGTCTTGTCGGAATCGCCGCGGCGAAATGCGGGGCAAGCAAAGTCTTCGCCTCTGAAATCGATCGCAATGCGCTTATCGCCTTGGGCCTCAACGCCGCCGCCAATGACGTTATGATCGAATTGATCGCGCGCGACGTGACGAAGGAAGAACCTCCAGCCGTCGACCTCGTTGCGGCAGGCGATGTCTTCTACGACCCGGCTCTGGCGGAGAAGGCCAAGGATTTCTTCGTACGTTGTCGCGCTGCGGGCGTCGAGGTGATTATCGGCGATGTCGGCAGGGATTATCTCCCGCGCGACCGCTTGCGTATCTTGGCGGAATATCCGTTACGCGATTTCGGCGACGGCGCGGGAGTGGCGTTGAAATCGGGCCGCGTGTTTTCATTCGAGTAGAGGGCGGTAAGACTAAGTCCTGGTAAGACTAAGTCCTGGAGCAAGTTGTTATTGCAAGCAAAGCGCCTCCGCTACCGCAGCGCTATATGCTTCGCTTCGCGCCTCGTAATGATGCGCGCCGCGCGCTACGACGGCCCGAAACTCGTGCTCCAACCTCGCGCCGCATCGCCGCCACTGTAGGAAACGCCGTCAACGCGCAGGCCTGCGGGGTTTCGCAATGTCAATATGCCGCCTTCATCGTTCAAGACGCCCGCGTTTAACGCTACGCTGATCGCCTGCCCGGCTCCGACCGCTCCCGCCGGAAGCGCCACGTTAGTCTCCGCCTCCGCGAGGATTGATCAGCCGGTAAGATCGAGTGGGACCGTGGACATATTGGTGACGATCACCAGGCCGGTCCGGTCGGCGGCGCGATGGGACGAGGTGATTTCCGCTGCGCGGCTTTGTTGCGGCAAGGGCGCGCCAAGACCGTTGGCAAAGTCGTACGTCGGCGGTTCGCATCCGGTAAGGCCGGGGACCGGGGCGCCATTCTCATCGGTGTGCCAGACTTGTACCTGAAAGGCGAGAAAGACGGCGGTCATGCGACGCGAGCTTTCGTCCCAAATGAAACAGGCGCCGTCATGCCAGGCGCCGTTCTCGTGCACCCGCTGATCGATCGCGCGCGGATCGCCTTGCGTCATATGAATATTATCGACGCCAAAAGGCGTATCGGGCGTATAGCCGAAAGCGGCGTCCGTCTGATGCGGATTGTCCTTACGAAAGGCGTTCCCGTAGAAGAATACGTCCGCGCCGACATTCTTGGCGATCTGCATATTCGCTTGCAGGCGATGGACAAGCGAATCGCTGGCGTCGCCTTGCGCCGGCAAGACGCGCATCAGGCGCGGGTCAAACAAATTGCCGCGCTGAAAATCAAGCGCGCCGGACGCATAGTCTCTGTCGACCGGCGAAAGCCCGTTCGGCCGCGCGAGGATGGTCGGCACGATCGGATGCCTAAAATCGGTGTCGATCAGATAGTAGAGGTAGGACTTGCCGACAGGATCGTTCGAGGCGTCCTTGTCCGAGCGGATGTTGATCGTCGCAAACCATTGCCGGCCGCCCTCTTCGAGAATCACCCAGAGATGAGGGTTGGTCGCCGGAACGGCTGGCGCAAACGCGTGAAGCTTGCCGCGCAGGCAATTGTAATTGATGCGTCCCATTGGCCTTCTCCTGGAATATTTAAACGACGAATCGCTTGGGAGAGAATGCCTCGGGAATATCGAATTCGTCTGACAGCGCGACCGCGGTCAGAGCAATTCACCGGCCTATTTGCGGGAATAGCTGCACGTAGCTACAATCGACCCTGAGCCGCTTCCCCTAGCGCAATGCCAAGTCGAAGGCATGAGGTTTGTCACGATTGACCGGGCGCTGATCAATCATCCTGCAGCCTTTGCCTCCAACTAATGCAGGTTTCGGCCGTCGAGAGGGTTTCCTTTGAAGGGGTGCGCTGATATTCCGGCGCCCAACAGGCCCATCGGCCGTTTTCTCAGAAATGACCACGCACCCAATCGACAATATTCGCAATTTCTCGATCGTCGCCCATATCGACCATGGCAAATCGACGCTCGCCGACCGGCTCATCCAGACGACCGGGACGCTGGCCGAGCGCGACATGGTCGAGCAAGTGCTTGATTCGATGGACATCGAGCGCGAGCGCGGCATCACGATCAAGGCTCAGACCGTCAGGCTCGACTACCGGGCCAAGGATGGGCGCGACTATGTGCTGAATTTGATGGACACGCCCGGCCACGTCGACTTCGCTTATGAAGTCTCGCGGTCCCTGGCCGCCTGCGAGGGCTCACTCCTCGTGGTCGATGCGAGCCAGGGCGTCGAGGCGCAGACGCTCGCCAATGTCTATCACGCGCTCGACGCCGGCCATGAGATTGTGCCGGTGCTCAATAAGATCGACCTGCCCGCCGCCGAGCCTGACCGAATCAAACAGCAGATCGAGGACGTGATCGGCCTCGACGCGTCCGACGCCGTGCCGATCTCGGCAAAGACAGGCCTCAACATCGATCTCGTGCTCGAAGCCATCGTCCATCGCCTGCCGCCGCCGAAAGGCGACGAGAACGCGCCGCTGAAGGCGCTACTCGTCGATTCCTGGTACGACGCCTATCTCGGCGTCGTGGTCATGGTGCGCGTCATTGACGGGGCCTTGAAGAAGGGCCAGCGCATCCGCATGATGGGCACGAACGCCCATTACGAAGTCGATCGCATCGGCGTCTTCCGGCCGAAAATGACCGAAGCGACCGAACTCGGGCCCGGCGAGATCGGCTATATCACCGCCCAGATCAAGCAGGTCGCCGACACGCGCGTCGGCGATACGATCACCGACGATCGTCGCCCGACCGAACAGGCTCTGCCCGGCTTCAAGCCCGCGCAACCGGTGGTCTTTTGCGGCCTCTTCCCGGTCGATGCCGCCAATTTCGAAGATTTACGCGCCGCGATGGGCAGGCTGCGCCTCAATGACGCAAGCTTTTCCTATGAGATGGAGACTTCCGCCGCGCTCGGCTTCGGCTTCCGCTGCGGCTTCCTTGGGCTTCTCCATCTCGAGATCATTCAGGAGCGGCTGGAGCGCGAGTTCAATCTCGACCTCATCGCGACGGCGCCATCGGTCATCTATCGCATCAAACTGACCGACGGGTCGGAGATTGAACTGCACAATCCGGCAGACATGCCGGATCCGGTCAAGATCGTCGAGATCAATGAGCCTTGGATCAAGGCGACGATCCTGACGCCCGACGAATATCTCGGCGCGATCTTGAAACTCTGCCAGGACCGGCGCGGCTCTCAGGTCGACCTCAACTATGTCGGCAAGCGCGCCATGGTCGTCTATGACCTGCCGCTCAATGAAGTCGTGTTCGATTTCTACGATCGGTTGAAATCGATCTCCAAGGGTTACGCTTCCTTCGACTATCAACTCACCGACTATCGCGCGGGCGATCTCGTCAAAATGTCGATCCTCGTCAATGCGGAGCCGGTCGATGCGCTCTCGATGCTGGTCCATCGCGATCGCGCCGAGATGCGCGGACGCGCCATGGTCGAGAAGCTGAAGGACCTGATTCCGCCGCATATGTTCCAAATTCCGGTGCAGGCGGCGATCGGCGGCAAGATTATCGCGCGCGAGACGATCCGCGCCTTGCGCAAGGACGTGACGGCGAAATGCTACGGCGGCGACGCCACGCGCAAACGCAAGCTCTTGGAGAAGCAGAAGGCGGGTAAAAAGAAGATGCGGCAGTTCGGGCGGGTGGATATCCCGCAGGAAGCGTTCATTGCGGCGTTGAAGATGGATGTGTGAGGGAATCCCTTCCCTCCGCAAGGCAGTGAGAAGGGGCGGGAGACTGTCATGCTCTTCTTCTTCGATGAGACGCAGCTCGATCACCGGCCAACCCAGTA
>JASLHV010000228.1 GCA_030153205.1 Roseiarcus sp.
TGCAACCCAGGCGTTGCGGTCGGGCTGGTCCCAATCGGCCTGTTCGACAAGCCGCGCATTCGGCATGCGCTGGCGCCAACGCGTCTGCCAATGGTCCGGGCCGGACCCGCCAAGGCCGGCGATAAATATCATGTCGAGATCAATCGCGCGCATGAGACTTTGTCTCAGGGCCGGCGACAAAGCGCAACGCCGCCGGTTGCTTGTGATTTAGCTTCTTGGGGCGCTTTCCGGCCCGCTGAGAGGCGGCCGCACTACGCTTCTTTTGAGGAGAAATACTTTTTCTGATTGGCCAAATCCTCCCGCCGGGCGCGGCGAGGCCTTGATCGATCGGTCAGAAATGCAAACTCCCGCCGACGCGCACAAGGCTGGTCGAGGTGTTGATCGACCGCGAGGCGAAGGGCGTCGCATAGGTCGCGCCGTCGAAATCATAGAAGAGATATTCGCCGCGGACCGAGACGTTGCGCGTCAGCGCATATTCGAGACCCGCGCCGAAGACCTCGCCGCCGATTGTCTTGTCGGAGGAACCCGAAGCGTCTTGGTACGACGTCGTCGAAAAGGCCCAGCCGATCGTGCCATAGGCGAGAAAGTTGCCGAAAGCATAGCCGGCCTTGGCGCGCGCCGAGGACAGAAAATCTTGCTTGAAAGAGCCGGCGCCAAAACTGCCGCTGCTGATCGAGCCGAATATCGCGTCCGCTTCGACGCCGCCGACGAGGCCGCCGCTCTGCAGATTATAGCCGAGGTGAACGCCGCCGGCCGGGCCAGACAAGCTCACGTCGTTGGCGGAGCCGAGCGCCGCGGCGCCGTCGACGCCGATCGCCATGCCGGAAAAGTCGGCGACGCCGGGGCCGGTATAGGTGCGATAATCGCCCGCGACAGCAGGCGTCACGAGCGCGGCGGTCAAAAACCCGAGGACGAGAGGCAACGCAAACGGACGCATCGTCGCGACAGAACTCCGAGAGGCCGCGCCTGTACGCGACCTGTCGGCATTCTAATTGTTTTCTTCACCGACGATTCACCAAACGCTCGCTAACGGAAATGAAGCGTTAACGGGGCGCTTAGTAATGGATGGCGCCCGCGACGCCGCCGCCCGCCGCGATCATGTCGCCATTGATCGCGACAGCTTTCGGCGAGGCCAGAAAGGCGACGACGTCGGCGACTTCTTCCGCCGTGATCAGATGACCGACGAGCGTTCCTCCGGCCATTCTTTTCTCAATCTCCTCGGCGCTGACGCCAAGCGTCTCGGCACGCCAGGCGACGACTTGCGGCGTCTTCTCGGTACGGGTCAGCCCGGGATGCACGCAGACGACCGAGATACGCTTCGGCGCAAGTTCGTCGGCCAGAGTCTTGGTCAAGGCCGCAACGCTGATATTGCGGATCGAACCGATCGTGCTGCCGGTCGCCCTGGCGGCGAGTCCACTGATATTGATGATGCGTCCGCCGCCCTGCCGCGCCATTGGCTCGACTACCGCTTGCGCCATGCGCAGATAGCCCATCACTTTCACATTCACTTCGGCCCACAAGGCTTCAGCGGTGATCTCCGCGAGCGAGGGCGGCTTCGCCTGTCCTGCCGGCTGCGCTGCGCAATTGACGAGAATGTCGATGCGATTGAAAGCCGCGAGAATCTCGGCGACAGCTTTCTTGACGCTTTGATCGTCGCCAGTGTTGGCGATGAAGCCTTTGACAGTACGTTTGGTTTGACCGGCGATCTCCGTCGCCGCCGCATCGAGCGCCGCGCGATCGCGTCCGATCAGAGCCACGTCCGCCCCTTCGCGCGCCAGCGCTTTGCCGATCGCCTTGCCGATGCCCCGGCTGCCGCCGGTGACGATGGCCACTTTGTCGACAAGCTGCAAATCCATGGCTTTTCCTCACTGACGACAAGACGCGAACGCCTTCGCCAATTCCATTTGGCTAATTTCGTTGGACGGTGCTGATTTCGGATTCGGTGCCGTCGCGCCAAGTCACCTGCAAGTTGATCGCCTTCGTCTTGGCCGGCACCTTGATATAGAGCTTCGCGTTCTCGGGCACGGAGAACGGATCCTTCGCGTTGCAGGTCGGCAGGTCGTATCTTTGCAGGGGTTTGGCGTCGTCGAGGCCGTAGCGCAATTCGGAAATCGCGCAGCGATAGGTCACAAGCGTCGTGAAATAGACCAACGTCCCATTGAAATCGCGGAACGAGACCCAATTCGTCGGCATGCTCTCCAATATTTGCTTCTGCTCACGATACAGCGCCACGTCCGGATCGAATCGGATTGGAAAGGGACCAACCGAGCCGTCCACGGTCTGATAGCGTACCTGGATCACCACCGCCTCCGCCTTGCTTGGCAGAGGAAAGGACGGGTTCGGCATGCGCTGACCCGTTCGTTGATCCAACATATCCAACAGGCCTGTTGGTTTGAACTCACCCTTGTCGCCGATCCGATAGGATATGCCGATCGCCGGTTCCGGCAATGAAAGCGTGACGGTCCAGCCGGCGTTCGAGCGCATGAAGTTTGCGATCGGCGCCGCCGCGCTGACCTTCAGTTCGTCCGGTAGATTGTGATCCGGAGTCAGCGCGGCGGTCTGCTCGCCCGGTGCTGGCGCGGTCGTCTGGCGCGAGGCCGGGGGCGTGATCGAAGCGACCTGGGCTGGCGCGGTCGTAGGCGGCGTCGCTGCTGGCGCGGCGGCGAGGGGCGTATTTGGCTCGGCGTCGGAAAGAACGATGTCGCCGACGACCTCGTCATAATAAGCCGGCGTCTGTTCGTAGCCGACTGTCGCCGCGAGGTTCTTGACGCCGATTTGCGTCGCTTTGGCGATCTGCACCAGCGTGAGTCCAGGCTTGGCCAATTCGCGCAGGAAGGTTCGCGTGAAAACGGAATTCTTCTCGCCTGCGTCCTCCGACAAACGATCGAGGGCCTCCTGTTTGGCGCCAGCGGCCATCAGGACGAAGACGCCTTCAGGCGCATCGATCCGGGCAAGGCCGCCCGTCGCCGAGCCGCGTCCCGGCGGCGCAAAGGGATTGTCGCGGCAGGCGTCGAGCACAAGGATGGCGACTTGCGCGCCGCGCTCACGAACGCCGTCGATGATCCGTTCAACCGAAATTGACGCATCGCGAACGATGCTCGCTTCGTTGATATGGGCGGCCGGGACGTCAACGGGTAATAGGTAGTTAGCGCCAGAAATTTCGAAGCCGTGACCGGAATAAAAGAACAAGGCGCGGTCACCCGGCTGGATTTCAGCATAGAAGGACGTCAGCGCGCGGCTCATGGCGCGTTGGTCGACATTCTGCGCGCGCCGCACGATGAAGCCCATCTTTTCGAGCTGGTCGCCAATCGCGCCGGAATCACTGACCGCCGTCTTCAAGGGCGTCACATTGACATAAGTATTGTTGCCGATGACGAGCGCGAGCGAACGCGCTTGGGCGGGTCCCGCGAAACCCATCATCGACGCGACAAGCAAGCCGAGCGCGACCGCTGCGACCCAGCGCTTTAACCCGGAGGGCTCGTTGCCGCCGACGTTCGTCTCTTCAGCCTCATCACGAACGGCCCAAACGCCGGCCATGCGTCCTCCAAAATTCTCCAGAGATCGAATATTAGAACGCGACGCAGCCAAGTTGAAGCGCGGGCGCGGATTTCAATTTGCGCGCCGCTTCAAGATCATCGGCATGCCGCCCTTTGGTCGTAGCGTCAGGCGCTGCACCGGCGCAACCCGATGTCCAGGCGCAAGGTCAAAGCGATAATTTTTGACGATCGTCGCCAGAAAAATCACCGCCTCCTGCAGAGCAAAGCCCATGCCGATGCAGGTGCGTGGGCCCGCTCCAAACGGCAGATAAGCGAAACGATCGATCGCCTCGCGTTGGCCCGGCATGAAGCGCGTCGGATCGAAATGATCGGGGTCTCGCCACAAGGTCTTATGACGATGGAGCACATAGGGCGGAATGACGACGAGCGTCCCGGCTTGAATCTTCTCTCCCGCCAACGTGTCCGCAGCGATTGCCTCGCGGCTCAACGACGGCGCTGGAGGATAGAGACGCATCGCCTCGTCGAGCGTCGCTCGCACGCGCGGCAGGCTCTCGATTTGCGCGGCTTCGATTGGCCGCTCGCCGAGCGCCGCATCGACTTCGCTTTCCACCTCATCGCGCCAGGCCGGATGCCGGCTGAGCAGAAACAAAGACCAGGTCAAAGCATTGGCGGTTGTCTCGTGGCCGGCGGCGATGAAGGTGATGATGTTCGCTCGGATTTCTTCTTCCGTTAGGCCTTCGCCGGTCTGCGGGTCGCGCGCGTCGAGCAACATAGTTAAAAGATCGCGCGGCGCGCCGCCCGAGGCGCTCTGCGCGTTAACCTCGCCAGCGCGGCGTTTCGCAATAATGTCGTCGACGGCCTCGTTGAAGAACTTCAGCGGCGGGGTCGCGCTTTGCTTGCCGAGACGCGGCAGCCATTCGGGCGCGCCAATGAGATCGAAAGGATGAAGCCGGCCGACAGAATTGACGAAATCCGTCAACGCGCGGACATAGTCGCGCGGGTCGCGCGCAAGCCCGGTCGGGAAGATCGTACGTTGCAACACTTCCAGCGCCGCCATCGACATTTCGCCGGCGATATCAATGCGACGTCCCGAGCGCAGGGGCGACCAGCGCTCCATTAGCCATTGCGCGCTGGCGATCATCGCCGGTGTGAAAACCTCGACCATGCGCGGGGTGAACAAAGGCGCCAAGGCGCGCCGCTGTTTGCGCCAATCAGCGCCTTCGGCGGTGAGAAGGCCATCGCCAAGGCCAGGCGACAGCACGCGCAATTGCAGAGCGTCTTTACGATAATTGGCGACATTGTCGATCAGCACCCGCCGGATGGCGTTGGGTTCGCAGACGACAGCGACCCTGCCGAGTACGCCATCGGCCTGGGTGATCGGCCATTCGAAGTTGAAACGGGTCCAGGTTGCGAGCGGGTTGCGCCAAAATCGGAGCAGAAAAGGCAGGGGCCCAAGCGGTTTCTCGTTAGGGATTGGCGCGGGCGGGCGCTCGCCGAGAGCGGACGTTCTTGCCAATTCGCTGACGCTCACAACGCACTCCTCGAGAAAGGCTCCTTCGCGGAAAGTATGGGGTTTCAAACAGGTCTCGCCAAGGCCCCGCGACGCCGCCTCAGGCAGCGAGATCGGCGACGATGGAATCGAGGAGCGGCGCGCCCAAGGGCGTCACTCTCAAATGTCCCCGTTCGTCCTCGTCGACAAATCCTTCCAGCGACAACGTCTTGATCTGGCGTGGATCCAGCGCTCGCCCGCTCAACGCCTCGAAACGTTTGGGGTCGACGCCTTCCCGCAAACGCAGCCCCATCAAAAGGAATTCGTCGCCCTGTTCTTCCGCCGAGAGCAATTCGTTTTCGATAAGTCCATGGCCATCGGCTTCGACTTGCGTCAGCCACATCTCGGGATGCTTCTCTGTCGCCTGAGCCCGCCGCCCATTTTCTGTCATCAAGCGGCCATGCGCGCCGGGCCCGACGCCGGCATATTCGCCATAACGCCAGTAGACGAGATTGTGCCGGCTTTCCGCGCCGGGACGAGCGTGATTGGAAACTTCGTAAGCCGGCAGTCCATGCGCGGAAGCGATTTCCTGCGTTGTATCGAAAAGGGCGCGCGCCAGATCGGCGTCGGGCAGGCGCAGCTTATCGGCCTTCCACAGGCGCTCGAATATTGTGTCCGGCTCGATAGTCAATTGATAGAGCGAAAGGTGCTCGCTGCCGCGCTTCAAGGCCTCGATGAGTTCGGACCGCCACGCGGCGAGGCTCTGCCCCGGCCGCGCATAAATAAGGTCAAAGGAGGTGCGCTCAAAAATCGCCGCGGCGACGTCGAGCGCGCCCATCGCCTCACTCACAGTATGGCGGCGCCCCAGCGCTTTCAGATCAGCATCGTTGAGCGCCTGAACGCCGATCGAAAGGCGATTGACGCCCGCGGCTCGATAGCCGCGGAAACGGCCGGCCTCCACGCTGGTCGGATTGGCCTCGAGCGTAATCTCGGCGTCCGAGGTCAGCGTCCAGGCTTCCGCGATCGCATCGATAATCGCTTGCACCGTCTGAGGGCGCATCAAGGAAGGCGTGCCGCCGCCGAAAAAGATCGATCGGGCTACCCGGCCCGGCGCGATTTCGGCCCGGTGACGGATTTCAGCTCGAAAGGCGTTGACGAAGCGCTCTTCGTCGATGGGCGCATTGCGCACATGGCTGTTGAAGTCGCAATAGGGACATTTGGCGAGGCAGAACGGCCAGTGGACATAGACCGCGAAACCAGCCTCGTCGCTTAACGCCGGCGCGGCGGGGCCGGAAGCGCGATTCGCGATTGCGTTCATAACGTCTTATGCCAGTTCGCCAGCCCCGGCGCTAGAAGGTTGGCCGCTTGTTCCAAAGCCGTAAATACGCGCGCGGGGTGGGGAAACGATAGCGCAACGCTT
>JASLHV010000260.1 GCA_030153205.1 Roseiarcus sp.
GCGGCTTCAAAGGCGTCGGGCAGGACGCCTTCAGAATCCGTGGGCAAACCTCGCAAGGTGAAACCGAGCACGTTGGCCAGCCCGATGACGCCATGGTCGGTTAGATTTTCCGTGAGCACGAGGTCGCCGGGCCGGGCCACGGCGGCGACGCTCAGGAAAACGCCCTGCGCCGCGCCATTTGTGATGAGGATGCGGCTGGGCTCTGCAGGTGCTTCCAATCGCTCGAGCCAGACGCGGCCAATGTCGCGATGCCGATCGAGCCCAGCCACCGGCCGGCAAGGCCGCATGAAGGCGCTGTTGTCGGAAGCCGAGAGCGCCGCCATGAGGCTCCGCGAGGCGTCCTCGTGCTCCTCGGTATAGGCGGCGCGGATGATCGAGAGATCGGTGATTTTCCGGCTGCCGCGATCAAGCATAAACCGGCCGGCCAATTCGGTAATGCGCGGCCGCACGAATGTGCCGCGGCCGACTTCGCCGCTGAGATAACCGAGTTGCTCGGCCTGCTTATAGGCGATGCTGACGGTCTGCACTGAGACTTTAATGCGATGAGCGAGATCGCGATGCGGCGGCAAGCGCGCGCCGGGCGCCAAGGCGCCGCTCTCGATATCCGCGATGATGCGATCGGTCAGGCGCTGATGTTTCGTTGCGCCCCGCCCGCCCGCGAGATCGGGCGTCCAAATCCCGCCGCGCCGCGCACCTTTTCGCTCTAACATCGTCGATACCGGCCGATTTCACTCAGGACATTATGAGGCGGCGTTCAAGACAATGCCAGTGTGGCCGTCATTGACCTAATGGGCGCCTTCGGTACCGGCGCAGGATTGCGGCGTCGAGGCCGCCAAACACGCCGCAATCCTGCGATACGAAAGCCTAATCCGGGCTCGTTCGCAGACCATCTCCCCCTAAACTGCGCGGATGAGCTCAGTGACCCTTCCTGTCTCGCTGACCCGCCATTCTTCGCGCTTTCTGAAAGGCGACGCCCTTGTGGCCGGCCGCTGGGTTGAGGGCGCCGCACGCATCGTCGTCGAGGATCCGGCGACAGGCGAGAACATTGGCGCGGTCGCTTCTCTCGATGTCGCGGATGTCGACCGCGCCGTTGACGCAGCGGAGGCCGCCTTGCCAGCTTGGCGGGGGCTGCTTCCGCTCGAGCGCGGCGCTATTCTGCGACGTTGGGCAAGCTTGGTGCGCGAGGAGCGCGAAGACCTTGCGCGCCTGATGACGCGCGAACAGGGCAAACCTCTCGTCGAGGCGCGTGGCGAAATCGACTATGCGGCGGGCTTCCTCGACTGGTTTGCGGCTGAGGGCGAGCGGGCCTATGGCGAGACGATCCCGAGCCACAAGCCGGACAGTCTTTTGCTGACGCGGTTGCAGCCGATCGGTATCGCGGCCGCCGTCACGCCGTGGAACTTTCCGAGCGCGATGATCACGCGCAAGGCCGCGGCGGCGCTCGCGGCCGGCTGCCCCATAATTGTGAAACCTGCTTCAGAGACGCCTTTCTCAGCGCTTGCACTGGCCAAACTAAGCGAGGAGGCCGGCGTACCGGCGGGCGTCTTTCAGGTACTAACCGGCGTTTCGGAGGCCATCGTCGGTCGCCTCATCGATCACACGAGGGTACGGGCGCTCTCGTTCACGGGCTCGACCGAGATCGGCCGCCTCCTGCTGGGGCGGGCGGCTCGCACGGTCAAGAAAGTTTCTATGGAGCTTGGCGGCCACGCGCCCTTCATCGTGTTCGACGATACGCGTCTCGACCTCGCGCTCGCCGGCGCCTTGGCGGCAAAATTCACGACCTCGGGCCAAGATTGCCTCGCCGCGAATCGCATCTATGTGCAACGGCGCGTCTATGGCGCTTTTGTCGAGCGTTTCGGCGCAATGGTGTCGCAGCTCAATGTCGGCCACGGGCTCGATCCAGCGACCCAGATCGGACCGATGACGCGCCTCTCTGTCGCTCGCAAATGCCGCGCCCAGATCGAAGATGCGATCGCCCTTGGCGCGCGAGTCGTCACGGGCGGCGGCGCGCCCTTGGGCAGAGAGACTTTCGTGCGCCCGACCGTCCTGGCCGATGTCAGCGACAGGATGCTGATTGCGCGTGAGGAAACTTTTGGACCCGTCGCGGCAATTCTGCCTTTTGATAGCGAAGAGGAAGTCATTGCGAGAGCCAATGCGACGGAGATGGGTCTCGCATCGTACCTCTATTGCGATGACCTGCGCCGGGCGTTTCGCGTCGGCGAAGCACTCGACTATGGTATGGTCGGCGTCAACACCACATCCTTCACCGGTCCGCCGATTCCGTTCGGCGGCTGGAAACAATCCGGCTTGGGCCGTGAGGGATCGCGACATGGTCTCGCGGAATTCATGGAACTCAAATATTTCTGTTTGGGCGACCTGTCGGCCTAAAAGATCTTGAGGAGAATATTATGAACGATTTGTCCAGAATAGCGGAGCTCGATCGCGCGAGCACTCTGCATCCTTTCACCCAACTCAAGGATTTTGCCACAGGCAAGCTCGGCGATCCGGTGGTCGTCGAAACCGGCAAGGGAATGCGCATCACCGACGCCACCGGCAAGACATGGATCGACGGATTCGCCGGCCTTTATTGCGTAAATATCGGCTATGGCCGCACCGAAATCGCGGACGCCATCGCGCGCCAAGCTCATCGGCTCGCCTACTATCATAGCTACGCCGCCCACACGACGGACGAACTCGCCATCCTATCCGACCGGCTGGTGCGCATGGCGCCTGGGAAGATGAGCAAGGTCTTCTACGGGACATCTGGATCGGACGCCAATGAGACCCAGGCCAAGCTTGTATGGTACTATAACAATCTCAGAGGCAAGCCGAAAAAGAAAAAGATCATCTCGCGCGAGCGTGGCTATCACGGCTGCTCCGTTGTGTCCGGCTCGATGACTGGGATGAATTTTTACCACGCCCATATGGACTTGCCCTTTCCGGGTATCTTGCATACGGGCGTTCCGCATCACTATTGGGGCGCTGAGCCGGGCGAGACGGAAAACGAATTTGCGAAGCGGCGGGCCCGCGAACTCGAGGCGTTGATTGTGAAGGAGGGCCCAGAGACCGTCGCCGCCTTCATCGCTGAACCTGTGCTTGGAACGGGCGGCCTCATCCCGCCGCCGGAAGGTTACTGGCCCGCGATCCAGTCGGTGCTGAAAAAGTACGACGTCTTGCTCATTGCCGATGAAGTCATCTGCGGTTTTGGCCGGGTCGGAACGCCATTCGGTTCGCATCTTTATGGTATGGAGCCCGATCTCGTCACCATCGCCAAGGGACTGACCTCGGCCTACTTCCCGCTTTCCGCCGCGATCGTCGGCGAAAAAGTCTACCGCGTCATGGAGGATGGCGCTGACCGGGTCGGCGCTTTCAGCCACGGCTATACGTATTCCGGCCATCCGATCGGGGCCGCCGCGGCAAATGCCGTGCTGGACATTGTCGAACGAGAGGATCTGGCGGGCAAGGCGCGCGACACAGGAGCCTATCTGCAGACCCGCCTGAAAGCTGCTTTCGCTCAGCTTCCGATTGTGGGCGAGGTGCGCGGCGTCGGAATGCTCGCTGCGATCGAGTTCGTCGCCGACCGTGAGAAAAAGGCCCGATTCGATGTCGCGCTCAAGGTGGGCCCCCGTGTCTCGAAGGCGGCGCGCGATCTTGGGCTTATCGCTCGCGCCATGCCTCATGGCGATATCCTTGGCTTCGCGCCGCCGCTTATCGCAACGCGCGCCGATGTGGACGAGATTGTCGCCATCGCCGAGAAAGCGGTTCGGCAGGTGATGGACGAAATCGCAGCGGGCAAGTAATTCAGGAGCCATGGCGCCGACGCTCGACTCTTTCGACCGCAAGATCCTGGACGTCGTCCAGCGCGACAACCGTTTGACCAGCGATGCGATCGGCGAAAAAGTCGGGTTGAGCGCCACCGCCGTGCAGCGGCGGCTGAAGCGGCTGCGCGAGAGTCGCGTGATTGAGGCGGATGTATCGATCGTCTCGCCGAAGGCGGTCGGGCAAGCGCTTCAGATGATTCTGATGGTTTCGCTGGAGCGCGAGCGCGCCGATATTATCGACCGCTTTAAGCGCAGCATTCGAACAGCGCCCGAAGTCATGAACGGCTACTTTGTAACGGGCGAGGCGGATTTCGTGCTTGTCGTGACGACAAAGAACATGGAGGATTATGAATCGTTCACGCAGCGATTTTTCTATGGCAATTCGGACATCAAGAGCGTCAAAACGATGGTTGTCATGGATCGTGTCAAAGTTGGCTTCGCACTTCCGCTCGAGGCCGCGGGAGCGGATGACGACAACTAGCGGTCCAATCCGTACGTTCTAGGGCGAAGGGCGTTGCCTTATTGCGCTTTTTAACGGTTCTGTGGGCTCGCCCAGGGTTATTCTCGACCTTACTCGACTTCAAACCCCTTCCGTGCCATAGCCTGTTGATCGAATCGAATAGGAAGTAGCCGGGATGAATACAGCCGATCTCATTGGGAAACTTGCCGAGCAGAATTCTCTGCCCAAGGCGCAAGTAAAAACGCTTCTAGACGAGCTTTTGAAGGAAATCATCGCCGCGGCTTCTAAAGGTGACGAGGTTTCGTTACCGGGCTTTGGGAAGTTCAAGGTGAAAGAGACAGCGGAGCGCGACGGACGCAATCCGTCAACGGGCATGGCCATGAAGATTCCCGCGTCCAGGAAGCTCAGCTTCACTCCGGCTAAGGCGGTCAAGGACCAGTTGAACGCCTAAAGGTTTGCCTCTTTGGGTCCAACGGACCGGCGCGGCCTGTGTAAAGCCGGTCCGTCATAAGCCATGACTTCCGAGACAAGCTCTCATTTATCTGCGAGCAGCACCGCTGTGAAGGGGGTGCTGGTGATGCTGCTCGCCATGCTTATGTTCTCGCTGAATGACGTCATGGGTAAATGGTTGGCCGGGACATTTCCCGCCAGCCAAATGATGGCGATCCGCAGTATGGCTGCCCTGCTCGTGCTCTCGCCAATTCTTATCCAGAGAGGGTGGCGACGCTTCGCCCTCGTTGAACGGCCCGGTTTGCAGGCGCTGCGCTCGCTGTTTTTTGCCGTTGACGGCACAACATTCTATTTTGCGGTCGGCTATATGCCGCTCGCCGACACGATGACCTTCTGGATGGCCGCGCCGATCTATGTTGCGGCGGCTTCGCCGCTTCTGCTCGGCGAACATGTGGGTTGGCGACGATGGACGGCGATCCTCGTCGGCTTCGCGGGCGTTGTCATCGCGCTCGAACCATCAGGCCAAAGCCTGTCGCTGCCGGCGTTGGTCGCGCTGGTCGGCAGCACGAGTAATGCCTTCGCTCTTCTGCTCGGACGAACGCTGCGTGCGACGCCTGATACGACGCTGATGTTCTGGCAGCTCGGCGGCGCAGCGCTCTTCGCCTTGACCATTTCTGCTTTTGATTTTGCTAAATGGACGCCAACAGATGGGCATGCGCTTTTATACCTCGCGCTGCTCGGCGTGGTGGCGATGCTCGCTCATCTCCTTGTTACGCGCGCGCTGAAGCTCGCTGACGCGGCGACGGTGGTTCCCTTTCAATATACGTTGTTATTCTGGGCGGTGGTCTTCGGGTGGATATTCTTTGGAGAATCTCCGCGATTGACAGTCGCCATCGGCGCAGCGCTGATCGTCGCGTCCGGTTTGTTCATCTTCTTCCGGGAACAGCAATTGAAGCGGCCGGCGAGTGAAGTGATCGAGGCGTAACTGCGCCAGACGCCCTGGCGCTTTCGCGCAAACCCTTATCGATCGCCTGTTGGGCGCTGCAATGCGAGGGAGTCGTGACGAGGCATGGCGGTCATCTTCAGAGTCGAAGCAAAGGATCCAAAAGCCGAGGCTTGGAAAGATATTATTTTCCCTGGCCCGGTTTGGTTGAGAGCCGCCGATGAAGCCGAGGCTCGCCAAAAAGCGGCGGACAAGTCCTTTCTCATGGGCCTGCGCGCCAAAAAACATCTGCCTCTGCGCGGCTCGCCTTGGCTCGATCCCGAGCTTACACGTTGCGAAAAGGACGAACGACGCGAAGGCGTTCCGGAAGTCGGAATCGTACTCGCCGACGGCCGGCTTCTTGGCGGCGAAGAGCCGACGTCCTGGCGCTGGGTGAACTTTCCACGCGATCAACTCAATGGACCTCGAGAACAACGGCTGCGCAATGAATTCGCGATGAGATCGAAGGCCTCGCCGGGTTCCGACCGCGGCGTCGTCTACTGGCGCGCTGAAGCCAATGCATCGAGAACGTACTATTTTTCTCCAGAAGCCGCTGGCGTCATCGACGATGTGCTAGCGGATTGCGCGCCAAATCTTTGCATCGCCCCGGATATTCAGCAGATGCTTGGCGAGGGTGGGTTTCAAGCTGTCAAATGGTGAAACAATTCCATTGAGCTTCTATGCCAGGCAAGCCCTACCAGGCTATCCGCGTGCGGCCGCGGAAGCGGGGGTAACGACGATTCACAGATCTTGGTTCTGCGGCAAGATGACGAGATCGCGAATTGTAACATTCGGCGGCCGCGTCAGCATGAAAAGCAGCGCCTCGACAACGTCTTCGTTCCTTAAGCCGCTGTGACTGGCGACGCGTCGCTCGATTTCAGCTTTGTCCGTCAAACCCCATAGCTCGTTCAGAACCATGCCCGGCGCCAGCGAGCCGATGCGAACGTTATGCGGCGCGATTTGCCGACGCACGCCGTGAACGAAGGACTGAACGGCGTGTTTGGTCGCGGAATAAACTGGCTCCCAATGAATCGCCTGATGGCCTGATATCGAGGATGTCACCACGATGTCGCCGGAGCGCCGGCGGATCATATCCGGCAGTACTGCATGCACCGCACGGAAGACGCTATTCACATTGAGAGTGATGACGCGATCCCATTCGTCAGGATCGCCCGCCGCAACGTCGCCAGCGACATAGCTGCCTGCGTTCGCGCATAAAATATCGACATGTCCGAAACGCTCGATCGACGCCTTGACCATCGTGTCGACATCGGCCGGTTTGGCGAGGTCGAGAGGCGCGACCAAAGTTTCAGTCTGGATCTCGCTTGCCAGCGCTTTTAATTTCGCCTCGGAACGGGCGACGAGCGCGAGTTTCGCGCCCTCGCTCGCCAATCGTTTGGCGACAGCCCAACCTATGCCGGAACTAGCGCCGGTGACGATGGCAACCTTATCGCGCAGGCTATCAGCCATCCCCCCTCCTATGCGTTACTTCGCTTTTGACCGGCGAGGTGGTCGCTCACCATTTGGATGATCGCAATATAACCGACCGCTTGCCAAGCGGCGCGACCGATGAAAAGTCCGTCGATGTGTTTTTGCGCCGCAAGCTCGCAACAATTCGCTATGCTGACGCTGCCGCCGTAAACCACATTAAGCGGATCTGCAGCGAAACGAAGCGCCTCCGTCTTGATCAGCGCGTGCTGACGGTCGGCAAAAGCGGGATCAGCCGGGACGCCGCCCTCCCCGATCGACCATATCGGCTCGTAGGCGATGACAACTTGGCTCATGCGCTCGCGCGGCACGCGAGACAACGCCATACGCGTCTGGTGCGCCAGCGCCTCGCTGGTGCGGCCGGCCTCATATTCCTCACGCGTGTCGCCGACGCAAATGAGCGCAATGAGATCGTTGTTGACGGCGGCTTCGGCCTTTTTCGCAACCGTCTCGTCCGTCTCGCCAAAATGAGCGCGGCGTTCGCTGTGGCCAATTTCGACCATGGTCGCGCCGACGTCTTTGATCATCTCTGCGGAAATCTCTCCAGTCCATGCGCCGGCTGGAGACCAATGCATGTTCTGCGCACCGATCCGTACCTTGCTGCCGGCGAGGATCGTCGCGACAGTCTCGATTGCTGTAAAGGGCGGAATGACGAAGAGCGAAGCATGCGCAGTTTCCATCACTTTCGCGGTCTTCAAGACTTCAGCGAATTCGCGCGCCTGTGCTCGCGTTTTATTCATCTTCCAGCTCGTGCCGATCCAAAGCGAATTTGCCGCCATCGCGAGTCTCCCCGGCTTTCGCCTAGATCCGACGACCAACGTCGACGTAAGGTCGCCAGAATTCAACTGACTCGCGCGTCATGGCGACGACGCTGCGATCGACAGGTTCGCGCTCTCGGAAAGAAAACTCCATACAGAGTTCGTTGTCTGAGCCGCCACCGGCGCGGATAGCGTCGAGAAGTTTTTCCGGCTCGATTCGCCCGTCCCGGTTTCTTTCGGCGGTAAAAGGCCAGTGGCCGCCTTTGTTCATCGAACTTTGCTTGATGTGGATGATTGGGGAACGTTTCGCGAAGGACTGCGCCCAAGCATAGGGATCCGTATCCGCCTTATTCGTCGAGGAGACGTCGCCATGATCGATATCGACCATCGGCTTCAACGGAACCGCCAGATCCGACGAATCGAGTTTATCCTGCAACTCGGCCGTGCTTTCGATCGTATGGCCAATTTCGCGGCCGACCGACATTGGCTCCCAGAAGAGGAATTGGAGCCCGATGCCCGCGGCATGTTCGGCGACGGCGCGCCAGCAATCGAGCGCTTCACTCATAAGCGCGGCGCGGCGCGTCTTCTGTTCATAATCACGATGAGTGAGGATTGCATATTGCGTCCCAATCGCTGGACAATCGAGATCGCGCGCGATCTCGGCCATTCGCTTGAACCAGGCGACGTAATATTTTCGTACCTCTGCGTCTGGATGGCCAAAGTGATTGAGGCGGCCGGAGGGTCCAGTCATGAGCGAGGTGATGCGCACATGACGAGCGGCGCAGCTCTTGACCATAGAATCGGTCAACCGCCTCGTGACCGCATTGGGCCAAGACGGGTTGATGAATTCATGTGTCAACTGGAGATAGCCGATCCCGACATCTTCGGCGATCGTCGCGATCAGGTCGTCGGGTTCGGCGAAACGATTGACGAAAGGATTCGTGTTCAGCGACAGCCGAAACGGCATGATTGATCTCAGGCGAGCTTGCGGGACCGCTGGTCGAGCTTGTCGATTGCGGCGACATTACCAGCCGAGGGGCCGGCCGGATCAAATTCGGATTTCAGCCATGTGTCCACGATCGCCTTGGCGAGTTCAGGCCCGATGACGCGGGCGCCCATCGTGATGATCTGAGCGTTGTTCGACTTTGCGGCGCGCTCCGCCGAATAGGTGTCGTGGGTCAACGCCGCGCGTATGCCTGGCACCTTGTTGGCCGAGATGCAGACGCCAATTCCGGTGCCGCAAAAAAGGATGCCGCGCTCGTGCCGGCCCGCGAGAATCGCTTCGCTGACATCCGCAGCGACATCGGCGTAATAGCCGGGCTTGCTCAAGTCCAAGACGGTCACATCCGTCCGACCTGCGAGATGCGCCGCGATGACGTCCAGCAAAGGCTTCCCGGCGCTATCGGCGCCCAAGGCGATCTTCATTGTCTCCTCCCCACCGCGTCCGTCCGCATTCCGCAGACGGGATTTCCGCGCCCCACGCCCAGTTTGCTTCTTGACAGAATGAGCTCAAAATGAAAAAAACATCAAGCAAAGAAAAAAATATCAGGGAGGCCGGCCTGAATATCGCCGTTCCGACGCCGCCGATTGATGAAGAGGCCGCGCTTTGCGTGCGGGCCGCCTGGCTGCATTACGGCGCGGGGCTGACCCAAGGCGAAGTTGCTAAGCGGCTGCAAGTTCCCAATCTGAAAGCGCACCGTCTGATCGCCAGAGCCAATCGCCTTGGCTTGGTGCATGTTTCGATCGACGGCGAAATCGCTGAATGCGTGCGGCTCGAAGACGAAATTCGTCAGCGCTACGGCGTCAAAATGTGCGAGGTCGCGCCCGATCTCGACGATGAACCCCTACCGCTTCGAACGCTCTCGCTCGCCGGCAGCCGGTATCTGCGCACGTCCTTAGAAAGCGGCGAGCACCAGACAATCGGATTCGGCCATGGGCGCACTTTGGCCGCCTGCGTTTCGATGCTGCCGAAAGTCAATATCAATGGCGTCAAGCTCGTTTCGTTGCTCGGCGGCCTGACTCGCCGCTACGCCACGACCCCGTTCGATGTGATCCATCGTCTTGCGGAACGTACCGGCGCGGAAGCGTACGTGCTTCCCCTGCCTTTCTACGCGAATAGCGTCGAGGACCGTTCGGTCTTTCTCGAACAGCGCGGCGTTCCTCAAGTGGTCCAGATGGGCGTGGACGCGACCTTGCGACTCATCGGCATCGGCACGATGGAAACCGACGCTTCGCTCCTCTCGACCGGCATGGTTGAGAATGAGGAATTCGAGGAAGTCCGTCGTCTCGGCGGCGTCGCGGAAGTCCTCGGCCATATATTCAGCAAATCCGGCGCTTTGATAGAAAGCAGCCTCTCGTCGCGAACCCTTTCCATGCCGGCTGCAGAGATCGGCCGTCAAAAGACGGTCGCGATCGCCGGCGGCCGCTCGAAGATCGAGGCGATCAGGGCTGTATTGGCGAGCGGCCTCATTTTTGGATTGATCACCGATGAGCGAACGGCAAGGGCGCTGATCGTTTGAAAGCTGGGCAAAAGACCCGGCGACAAAGAACATAAGGAAGCAACCAAGGAGAGCATGATGAGCGATAAAGCGAAAGATCTTTTTGACGCGTTCAAAGCGGGCAAAATGAGCCGCCGTGAACTCATGACCGGCGCCGGCAAGCTAGGCATAAGCGCAGCGGCGGCGAATTTCCTTCTCAACGGCGCCGCGACAAAGGCGATCGCCGCAGACTTCAATTGGAAGAAGTTCTCCGGCTCGAAACTGCACCTTCTGCTGAATAAGCACCCTTACGCCGACGCGATGATCGCCGACCTTGATAATTTCAAGTCGATGACAGGGATGGACGTCACCTATGACATCTTCCCGGAGGATGTCTATTTCGACAAGGTAACCGCGGCTCTTTCGAGCAAATCCAGCCAGTACGACGCCTTCATGACCGGCGCCTATATGACCTGGACGTACGGGCCAGCAGGATGGATCGAAGATCTCAACCAATGGATCAAGGATCCGTCCAAGACCAACCCGAATTATAATTGGGAAGACGTGCAGCCTGGCCTTCGCGCATCCACCGCTTGGAACGGCGTGCCCGGCGGCGAGCTGGGCTCGGCCGACGCCAAGCAATGGTGCATTCCGTGGGGCTTCGAACTCAATTCGACGACGTACAATCGTAAGATGTACGACAAGGCCGGCGTGAAGCCCGCTAATAACCTGCCGGAATTGATCGAAACGGCGGCGAAGCTGACCAAGGATCTCGGGGGCCCATATGGCATTGGCGTTCGCGGGTCGCGGTCATGGGCGACGATTCATCCCGGATTCCTCTCCGGCTACGCCAATTACGGGCAGAAGGATTTCACGGTGTCGGGCGGTAAACTCAAGGCCGCGATGAACACGGCAGAGTCTAAGGCTTACCACAAGCTTTGGGTCAAAATGATCCAGGATTCGGGGCCGAAGAACTGGTCGACCTATACCTGGTACAATGTCGGCACGGACCTCGGCGCCGGCGCTTCGGCTACAATCTTCGACGCGGACATCCTCGGCTACTTCATGGACGGCGGCGACAACAAGGAGAAGGGCAATCTCGGCTTCCACGCCTTCGCCGCCAATCCCAACGCCAAAGCGCCAACGCCGAACGTCTGGATTTGGTCGCTGGCGATGAACGCAGCGGGTAAGCAGAAAGACGCCGCCTGGTATTTCATGCAATGGGCGTCTTCAACCGAACACGACATGTTCGGCGCGCGCAAAATGGACTTCGTCAATCCTGTTCGAGCATCGGTATGGAAGGACGATGAATTCCGCAGCCGTATTGACAAATCCTACAACGGCTATCTTGCGCAATATGACGCCTCGTCTCCAGGCGCGCGAATCTACTTCACGGCGCAACCCCTGTTCTTCGATGTGACAACCCAATGGGCGGAGACGCTTCAGAAAATGGTGGCGAAGGAAGTGCCGATCGACGAGGGCCTCGATCAGCTCGCGGGTTCGATCGACAAACAATTGAAAGATGCAGGCCTCGGCTGAGATCGGCTGAATTCCGCAGGGCTCGGCTCATCCCGCCTAAGCCCCAAGCGGCGCGCGGTTCTCCTCCCCGGCTGCGCGCCGCACAAATTCGACGCAACGCAATATTGGACAGGCGCGCGCGCCTGCTGCAAAGTCTTTTCAAAAGCGAGGGTTCGCTTGTGACCTCTACCGCCGTTAAGCCCGCCGAAGTCACGGCGCATCGGAGAAAGACGAACCTCCTCCCCTATGTGCTGAGTCTTCCAGCGCTGCTCGTCTGCATCGGCATTCTCATACCCTTCGTCACCGCCGTCTATTATTCGATGTTGCGGTTTCGGTTGAACTTGCCGATGCTGAAGGGCTTCATCTGGTTTCAAAACTATATTGATTTCTTGAGTGACGCCGCTTTCTGGAAGACGGTAAAGGTTTCGCTTCTCTATACGGCGTTGACGGTCGGCGTTGAGCTCGTCCTTGGGCTCGTCATTGCGCTCTTGTTGCAAAAGAGGAGCCGTCTCAACAACGCTCTGTCAATTCTTCTTCTCTTGCCGCTGATGACCGCGCCCGCCATCGCGGCATTGATGTGGAAATTGATGACGAACCCGAACTTTGGGATTCTGTCTTATTTCGTCCAACTCCTCGGCGTTGCTGATTTCAAATGGGCATCCGACCCGCGGACGGCGCTGTTCACCGTCGTATTGGTCGATGTCTGGGTTTATACTCCCTTCATCATGATCCTCTTGCTGGCGGGGCTTCGCTCCCTACCGCAGCAGCCCTTTGAAGCCGCGGCGCTTGACGGCGTGCCGCGCCGCTTTGTCTTCTTCAGAATCACGTTGCCGATGCTCATGCCCTATATTGTGACGGCCTCGCTTTTTCGGCTGCTCGATTCCATCCAACAATTCGACATCATCTATGCGATGACCCAGGGTGGTCCAGGCGACACTTTGCTCGTGTTCCAGGTGCGCAGCTATCTCGAATTCTACCAATATACGAATGTCGGCAAATCGGCGGCGCTGCTCATCATCCTTTGGGCGATCACTTACGCCTTGTCGAATGTCTTCATCAAACAATGGCTCAAGCTGCGCGAACGCGCGCGCGGCTTAGCGTAAGGGAGGCGAAGATGGAACATACATCGCTCGCCGAGAGGATATTCCGCGGCGCTTTATTGACGGTCATCGTCGTCTTTTTCCTGTTCCCGATCTTCTGGATCTTCCTCATGTCCTTCCAGACGAACGAGGATATTTTACGAATTCCGCCGAGTTTGTTTTTCACTCCTACCCTCTCCAACTATGGCGCGCTCATCACGGGTCAACTGACGAGCGCCGCGGGAACGCTCGATATCGCCTTCATGAAGAATCTGTGGAACAGCGTTCTTTTGTCGACCTTGGCGGTCGCCATTGCGCTGGTGTTGGGCGTGCCGGCGGCCTATGCGTTCGCGCGCTTTAAGTTTCGCCTCGGCGAAGACATCGCCTTCACTCTTCTCTCCTTCCGCTTCGCGCCGCCATTGCTCGTTCTCCTGCCCCTCTCTCTTTACTTCCAACAATTGGGCCTGACCGACACTTACGCTGGCCTCATTTGGATCTATCAATTGATCGCCCTGCCCTTGATTCTCTGGATCGTGCGCGGCTATTTCGAGGACATATCGCCGGATATCGAGCACGCCTATCGCGTCGCCGGCCATTCGTGGTGGCGTACTTTCACGCGAATCGCCGTGCCGCTCGCCGGTCCGGGCATCGCGGCGGCGGGTCTTCTCGCCTTCATCTTCTGCTGGAATAATTTCGTATTCGCCTTGATCCTCGCCTCCGCCGACAAACAACCGGTGACAGTCGGCGCACTGGCTTTCGTGACGGCTTCGGGCATTCAATA
Organism: Roseiarcus sp.; assembly: GCA_030153205.1. Classification (GTDB taxonomy): domain Bacteria; phylum Pseudomonadota; class Alphaproteobacteria; order Rhizobiales; family Beijerinckiaceae; genus Roseiarcus. The sequence goes on from JASLHV010000260.1 coordinate 13,815, forward strand.
TGGACAGATCGCTGCAGCGATCGTGCTTTCGGTGACGCCGACGCTCGCCTTGGCGCTTTATGCGCAGCGCTACCTCGTTGAGGGTTTGTCGCTCGGCGCGGTGAAAGGCTAAAGCCATGGCGACGTTGGAATTGCGCTCTGTCAGTAAGGCTTTCAACACCGGAAAAGTACTCGACGGCGTGTCCCTGGCTGCGAAGGATGGCGAGATCATCTGTATTTTCGGTCCTTCCGGGGCAGGTAAAACGGTCTTATTGCGGCTTGTCGCCGGCGTTGAACAAACAGACGAAGGCGCTATTTTTCTCGGCGGACGTGATGTGACCGACACGGCGCCTGAGACGCGCGGCGTCGGCATGGCGTTTCAGAATTTTGCGCTGTTTCCCCATATGTCTGCTTTCGACAATGTGGCGAGCGCTTTGACCGCGCGTCGAGCCTCTGCTGAGACGATTCGCGCGAAAGTCGACAAGGTTGCTGCGTTGCTGAAGATCAGTCACGTCTTGGAACATGCGCCCCGCGAACTTTCCAACGGACAAAAGCAGCGGACCGCCCTTGCCCGCGCTTTGGCGGCCGACCCGAAAATCCTGCTGCTCGATGATCCGTTGCGCAATGTCGACGCCAAGCTTCGCTATGAAATGCGGCTCGAATTGCCGTCACTTCTCCGCTCTTCAGGCTCGACTGTCCTTTACGTCACACAGGACTACAAGGAAGCGATGGCGCTCGGTGATCGTATCGCCGTGCTGCTTGATGGGAATTTTGCGCAAATCGCGACGCCAGCCGATATTTACCGGGAGCCGGCAACGCTCGGGGTGGCGCGGCTGTTCGGCGATCCAACAATCAATTTAATCCCTGTAGAGCCGCTTGCTTCCGCCGCCGGACCAACGATCGGCGTCGGCGGCTTGTCGATTCCTTTGCCAGCAAGTTTCGGGCATGCCGCCGGCAAATCCTGCATCCTCGGAATTCGTCCAGAATCGATCGTCGTCGAGCCCCAGCCCTCTCCTACTCGTTTCGCCGTCGATGTAGTGGCGGTGACTCCCCTCAATGAAAAGGCGCTGCTTCTATTGCGAACATCCGATGGGCGCGAGCTCCTTGCTTCCGAGCCCGGCGCCGACGAAGCGCCGCGCCGTCACGGCCCGGCTTATGCCAGCTTCGACGCTAATTCGATCCTTCTCTTCGACGCCGCCACTGGCAAGCGTATTTCGCCGCAGAGAGTTTGAACGCCTATGTCCGACATCGTTCTCTCACTCAATAACGTCAACAAAGTGTACCAGCGCCGCGGTCGGCCGCCGGTCCATGCCGTAAAATCCTTGTCGATGACAATCGATCGCGGCGAGATCGTCGCCCTTTTGGGCTCTTCGGGATGTGGCAAGACATCAACGTTGCGCATGATTGCCGGCTTCGAAGAAGTCTCGAGCGGCGATATCACCTTGGCGAACCGGCGCATCGAGCATTTGCCGCCGGCGCGGCGCGGCGTCGCGATGGCCTTTGAGGGTTATTCGCTCTATCCACCGCTGACGGTGCGCGACAATATTGCTTTCGCTCTGAAAAGCGCGCGGCTGCCGGCAGGCGAGGTGGAGAAATCCGTCGCGGAAGTTTCGCGCCTTGTCGAGATCGAACCGATTTTGGACCGCTATCCTTCTTCGATCTCCGGCGGTCAGCAGCAACGGGCCAGCCTCGCTCGCGCGCTTGTCCGTCGCGCCGATCTCTATCTTCTCGACGAGCCTATGGGTCAGCTCGAGCCGCAACTACGCGCCGTTTTGCGAGGGCGTTTGAAGAGCCTCCTGGTCGAAAAACGTATGACGTCGATCTTCGTGACGCATGATCAAACGGAAGCCAATGCATTGGCCGATCGGATCGCGGTGATGGAGGGCGGCGTTCTCCAGCAATTCGCCAGCCAGAAGGCGTTGCGCGACAGTCCTGCCAATCTATTCGTCGCGACATTCATTGGCGAGCCGCCAATGAATGTCTTCGAAGCGTCCGTCAGCAATGGTGATCGCGTGCGCTTCGAAGTTAAAAATGGCCCAGCATTCGATTTTGCTGCTTCCGAGCTGCCTCAAAGCGTTCGCCGCGCAATCGGAGGGCGCGACAAAGCTGTGATCGGCGCGCGTCCGCATACAGTGCGACTGGGCGCCGGCGCCAATGTCGCGCGCATCGTCTCCAATCAATGGCTCGGCGATCAGAGCCATTTGGCGATGGAGACGGCGGGGAAACTCCTCGTCGCGGTTTCGCACAAGCCGATTGCGGCGAAGACGGGCGAGACCATCCCTTACACGATATCGCCCTCCGACCTTCACGTGTTCGATTCCACGACGTCCGCCGCGGTCTCGCATGGGCTGGAGGCGGCATGAACGTAACGTGGGCGCGGGCCAGCGCGGGAGCGCCGTAGCGATGACCCGCGACGTTTTGATCGGCATCGATGCGGGCACTTCGGTGATCAAGGCGGTCGCCTTTTCCTTGTCTGGCGAACAGATCGCCATGACCGCGAGGCCTAACGTCTACGACACGCCTGGTCCTGGTCAAGTCGAGCAAGACATGAATCGTACCTGGACGGATTGCGTGGCGACCCTCGGTGAGCTTTCATCGCGCGTCAACGATCTCGGCGGTCGCGTCGTCGGCCTCGCCGTCACCGGTCAGGGCGACGGAACATGGATGATCGACGCTGAAGGCGAACCGGTCGGCGGCGGCCTTTTATGGCTGGATTCCCGCGCGGCCGACTTGGTCGCCGAATATATGAAGACCGACGCCTATCGCGCGCACTACGAATGGACCGGATCAGGACTGAACGCCTGCATGGCCTCCGGCCAGCTTGCCTGGATGAAACGCTGGCAGCCTGAACGTATCACGCGGGCGCGGACCAGCTTCCACTGCAAGGATTGGCTGTATTTCAAGCTCACCGGCGAACGCGTGACGGACCCTTCCGAGGGCAATTTCACTTTCGGCAATTTCCGGACGAGGCGATATGAACTCGCGATTCTGGACGGCATGGGCATCGCGGAGTGCGCGAGGCTTCTACCACCCATGATCGAAGGGTCGCGCGAGGCGGCGCGCTTGACCCCCGCCGCCGCGAAGGCGACGGGTTTGCCCGCGGGTTTGCCGATCTCGCTTGCCTATCTCGATGTGATTTGCACAGCGCTCGGCGGCGGACTTTGCGACCCCTCGGGCCAGGCTGGCGTGTCGATCCTTGGCTCGACCGGCATGCATATGCGCTATGCACCGACACTCCAAGACGTGCGCCTCAACAAGGAACGTTCGGGATATACGATGTGCTTTCCCATCGAAGGCGCTTCAGCCTCGATACAATCGAACATGGCGGCGACGCTCAACATCGATTGGTTGCTGGATATGGCCTGTGAAGCAACAGCGATGGGCGGCGGCCGAACGAGCCGGGAAGCGCTGCTTTCCGGCATGGACGAAAGGGTGGCGGTCGCCGAACCGGGGCAAGCGATCTACCATCCCTATATTTTCGAAGCGGGCGAGCGCGGCCCGTTTCACGATCCTAACGCGAGGGCGCAATTCAGCGGGCTTTCGACAAAGACGACATTCGCGGGGTTAATTCGCGCGGTCTATGAGGGCCTCGCCTTTGCCGCGCGCGATTGTTATCTCGCGACGGGCTCCATCCCGCGCGAGGTTCGCCTTAGCGGCGGGGCCGCGCGGTCAAAAGCGATGCGTCAGATCGTGGCGTCGGCGCTCGGCGCCAATGTCAGATCACTGTCGCGGGAAGAGATCGGCGCGGCTGGGGCGGCGATGATGGCGGCGGTGAATATCGGCGCTTACCCTAATATTGGCGGCTGCGCCGACGCCTGGGTGACGCCATCGTTGAGCGAACTGACGACGCCAGATCCTGGTTTGAGCGACCTCTATTCGAAATTGTATCCAGTTTATCGATCGATCCGAGAGGCGATGCCCGCTTCATGGGCGCAGCTCGGAAAAGTGAGACGGGAGCATCTTGCGTGAGCAACGGCGAAGATCGGACCAAGACCGTCATCGCGATCATCGGCGACCGCTTCATGCTGCCCTCCATGTTCGAACGGGCGATTCGCGACAAATGCGGCGATAAGCTCGAAATTCGTTCGTACGAAATGCCATGGCCCGACGAGCCGATGCAGCATGGATATGCAGACCCGGGAATGGACGGGCTCAAAGAATATCAAGGTACGGCGAATGAGATCGTCGGCTATGTCGACGACGCCTCGATCGTCGTGACCCATCTCGCGCCTTTCTCGGCAGGCATCCTTGATCGATTGCCCAATCTTAAACTGATCGCCGTTTCCCGCGGAGGGCCAGTCAATATCGATATGGCCGCTGCGCGCGAACGCCGCATACGCGTCGTCAATACGCCCGGCCGAAACGCCTCCGCCGTCGCCGAATTCACGATTGGCGCCATCCTTGCTGAGACCAGGCTCATCACGCGCGGTCACGAAAGCCTGCGCAAGGGCGAGTGGCGAGGCGATCTTTATCGCGCCGATCTAACGGGCGAAGAATTATGCGAGATGACCGTCGGCGTCATCGGTTATGGCCACGTCGGGACGAAAGTCGTTCGTCTCCTCAAAGCTTTCGGATGTCGCATTCTGGTCTACGACCCCTATGTTCAACTCTCGGCGGACGACCTCAGAGACGGCGTGGCGCAGGCCTCGATGGAGCGTATTCTAAGCGAAAGCGATGTCGTGACGTTACACGCCCGCGTCACCAGCGAGACGCGTGGCTTTATCGCCGCCGCCCAATTTCAGGCGATGAAACGTGGCGCTTTTTTCGTGAATACCGCGCGAGGACCTCTCGTGGATTATGACGCACTTACGGAGGCGTTAAAGAGCAGGCATTTGCGCGGCGCGGCGATTGAGACTTTCGCCATCGAGCCGACTCCTCCGGATATGGAGCTGCTGCGGCTCGATAATGTCACGCTAACACCGCACATCGCCGGCGCTTCCGTGAAGACAGTCAAATATGCGGCGCAGGCGGCGGCAGAGGAAGTACGTCGCTATTTGGCGGGCGAAGGCCCTCTCAACCCCTGCTGAGGGGCGAACGAAATTCGAGATCGGAGCGATGCGGGATTTAGGGCAGTTCGATTTGATCGTTGTCGGCGGCGGCGTCAATGGCGCCGGCATCGCCCGCGATGCGATCGGGCGCGGTCTTACCGTCCTTCTTTGCGAAAAGGACGATCTCGCCGAAGGCACGTCTTCACGCTCCGGCAAGCTTGTGCATGGCGGTTTGCGTTATTTGGAGTATTTCGAGTTTCGCCTTGTGCGGGAAGCGCTGATCGAGCGTGAGGTTCTCCTCAAAGCCGCTCCGCATATTATCTGGCCGATGCGTTTTGTCTTGCCGCATAGTCCGGACCAACGACCAGCCTGGATGCTCCGTGTCGGTCTCTTTCTCTACGATCATCTCGGCGGTCGAAAAATGCTGCCGCCTACCCGCGCTCTGGACTTAACAAGCGCGCCCGAAGGCCGACCGATTCGAAAGGCTTTCAAGCGCGCTTTCGAATATTCCGACTGCTGGGTCGATGACGCCCGGCTGGTTGTGCTCAACGCGCTGGATGTTCGCCAAAAAGGCGGAACGATCCTAACGAGAACGCCGTTGACTTCAGCGCGACGAGACAGAGACGGCTGGACGGTCGAGATGGAGGACGAGCGCCGACGCGAACGTCTGACAGCGCGCGGTAAAGTTATCGTCAATGCGGGCGGCCCCTGGGTGGAAGAGATATTGCGGCGCGCCGGACGCAATGCGGAGAATCGTGTCCGTCTCGTCAAAGGAAGTCATATTGTGACGAAAAAATTCTGGGAGGGAGAGCAAGCCTACCTTCTTCAGCATGACGATAAGCGCGTCATCTTCGTCAATCCTTATGAGCGCGACCTTGCTCTGATCGGCACCACCGACATTCCCTTCGACGGGCAAGCGGATGATGTTCGCATTGCCGATGACGAGATTGAATACCTCCTCTCGGTGGTTGACCGCTATTTTGAGAAAGCACCCACATCTAACGACGTGCTCTATTCCTTTTCCGGCGTCCGGCCGCTTTATGACGACAAGGCCGCCAATCCGAGCGCGGTTACGCGAGATTATGTCTTCGACGTTGACGCGCCAGCAGACGCCGCGCCGATGCTCTCGATCTTCGGCGGCAAGATCACCACTTACCGCAAACTCGCCGAGCATGCTTTAGAGAAGCTCGCGCCGTTCTTTCCTCAAATGAGCGGCGACTGGACGCATGACGCGCCAATGCCGGGCGGCGATCTGCCCGACGCCGACTTTGACAAGTTCTTCACGGCTTTGCAGGGCGATTATCCCTGGCTACCGGCCGACGTCGCCTTTGGTTACGCACGACGTTATGGCAGCCGGGTCGCAGGCCTCCTCGACGCGGCGCGTTCGCTCGACGATCTTGGACATCATTTCGGCGCGACCTTCTATGAGCGCGAAGCGCGGTTCCTCGTCGAGAACGAGTGGGCGACAGCGGCGGAGGACATTCTGCAAAGGCGCACCAAACATGGGCTCCATCTCACGTCCCGCGAGCGAGAGGATTTTGAGAGTTGGTTTGCGTCGCTCGCATTGGAGACAACCTCGTGACAAGCGCTGTCCGAAGGGACCAAGAATTTCGCGCGCTGCTGGAGCTTTCAGCGGCGCTTGGCGCGAACCCGCTACGAACCCAAGCGGCGGGAGGAAACACGTCGATCAAGCGCGACGGCGTGATGTGGATCAAGGCGTCCGGGGCGTGGCTCGCCGAGGCGATGCAGCGCGATATGATGACGCCTGTGCTTCTGTCGCCCTTGCTCGAGGCGATAAGCAGTGGCGATCCGCGCGCTGAAAATGGCGCCGCGTTTGTCGACGCCGCGCAGAATTCGTCCGGTTTGCGACCGTCGATCGAGACGAGCGTGCATGCTGTGCTCCCGCATGCGATCGTCGTTCACATCCATTGTGTCGATACGATCGCATTGGCTGTCCGCGTGGACGCCGAGGCGGCCATTGCATCGCGCCTCGCGCATCTGCGGCGTGATGAATGGGCTTTTATCCCCTACGTCAAACCGGGGTTGTCGCTCGCTAAAGCAATTGGCCCTAGGCTGACGGCGCGGACTAATATTCTGGTGCTCGGCAATCATGGTCTCGTCATCGGCGCCGAGACAGTCGCCGAAGCCTCTCATCGAACCGCTCAGGTTTGCAGCGCTTTTGCGGCGGATACGGAAGAAGCCGCAGCGCCGGACCTCGCCCAGCTATCAGAGGTCATTTCAAAGAGCGACTACCGCCTGCCTCGATATAGTGAGGCGCACGCCACGGCGCTCGATCCAAAACGTCTATCCCTCGCGCGGCGCGGTACGCTTTATCCCGACCACGTGGTTTTTCTTGGATCGGGAATTATCGAAAGCGCCGTCGTCGACGGCCAGCTTGAAATTCCGGCCGATCTCGATCGCATAGCGCCCATGCTCGTTATTCCCGGCCTCGGTGTCGTGCTTCACCGTTCATGCCCGCGAGGCGTCGACGAACTGGCGCGCTGTCTCGCTGATGTGACGGGACGCATACGAAAAGATACCGAAGTTCGCATTCTGAGTTCGGCCGAAGAGCGCGAACTCGTCAACTGGGAAGCCGAGAAATATCGGCGCGCGCTCAACACGGCCGCGGACAAGGCGACATGAACGCCTGTGTGATTGGGATCGATGTTGGCACATCGGGCGTTCGCGTCGCGGCGCTTGCGGCGGACGGCGCAATCGTCGGTGACAGCGCAATCGATATGGCCAGTCTTGGCGATCCTCGCGAGCCAGAGATTTGGTGGCGCGGCGTCACCGCCGCTTTCGCTCAACTTTGCCAGGTTTGCGATATCGGCGGCGTCAAGGGCGTCGCCGTCGATGGAACTTCAGGGACGATGCTCGCCGTCGACGCCGAGGGTCGACCCGTCGGTCCGGCGCGACTCTATGACGAGCCCTGCGATGACGAAGGCGTGTTAAATGCAATTGATACATATGCGCCGGCTGATACGGCGGCGCGCGGTCGTACCTCTGCCTTGGCGCGCGTTCTGCTCATGCAAGGGCGATCGGGCGTTCGCCGCTTGCTGCATCAGGCCGATTGGATCAGTGGCCGACTCAGCGGTCGGTTCGACCATAGCGACGCCAATAACGCCCTGAAGACGGGCTATGATCCTGTCGCCGCTCGTTGGCCGGACTGGATTGGCGACACCGGCGCAGACGTCTCAAAGCTGCCGATCGTCGTTGCGCCCGGCGCCCCGGTTGCGTCGATAGGTCCGGAAGCAATTGCGCTGGGCTTACCGGCTTCCGCCGTCGTACATGCCGGCACCACGGATGGCTGCGCGGCCTTTCTGGCGACCGGCGCATCTGAAATCGGCGACGGAGTGACCTCTCTCGGTTCCACGCTTGTTATCAAGTTGCTCTGCGATCAACCGATCTCTGCGCCGCAATATGGCGTCTACAGCCACAAGATCGGTTCAATGTGGCTAGCTGGCGGCGCTTCGAATTCGGGCGGCAAGGTTATCGAGCGCTTGTTCGGGCGAGACAGGCTGGAAGCCCTCTCCAGCGCGCTCAAACCACAACAGCCGACGAGCCTCCACTATTATCCGCTCACAATTCCTGGCGAGCGGTTTCCGATCAATGATCCGAAACATCCGCCGCGACTAGAGCCGCGGCCTGCCGACGAGTCCGTCTTTTTCCAAGGCGTTCTTGAAGGGATCGCTGAGGTCGAGACGCTCGCCTATCGCAAACTCCGCGAACTTGGCGCGCCGAAATTGCGATCTATTCGTACCGTTGGCGGCGGCGCGAAGAACGAAGGCTGGAGCGAAATACGACAACGCGTGTTGCGGACGCCGTTTGCCCCAGCGCGGTCTCAGGAGGCCTGTGTCGGCGTCGCGCAATTGGTCCTTCGCCAAGTCAAAGCGTGACAATGCGCTCTTTCCGTTTTTTGACCATCGCCAGCGCGTTCGAGACAATCTTCATCGATCAATTCGGCGTTTTGCATGACGGTCATCGACCCTATCCCGGCGCGAAAGAGGCCCTTCGCGCGCTCAAGGAACGCGGCACAAGGGTCGTCGTGCTATCGAATTCCGGCCGGTCCGGCCGCGACAATGCGCGACGGCTGAGCAGTTTCGGCTTCGCCCCCGCGTTCTACGACCGTCTCGTCACGTCCGGCGACGCGGCGGAAGCTTTGCTCAAAGGCGAACACTCACCGCTGCCGCTCTCAGCGACGACGCGCTGCCTGACGCTGGCCTCGGACGACAATTTCGAATTCGCTGAAGCGCTCGGCGTGCGCGCGACCAAAAACGGCAAGGACGCCGATCTTGTCGTCATAGCCGGGAGCCAAGGCGATCGTCTTCCGCTCGAGACTTATTGCAGGATTCTCGAGCCCGCCGCGGCGCGCAAAGCGCCGTGCCTTTGCGCCAATCCCGACAAGCTGATGCTGACCGCGACGGGCGTCGCCTTTGGCGCTGGGCGAATCGCGGAATTGTACGAAAAGCTGGGCGGTTCGGTCATCTGGGTCGGCAAGCCATATCTGCCTATTTATCGGACAGCGGCAAATCTCGTCGGCGTGACTGATCCCGGCCGGGTTCTTTGCGTCGGAGACAGTGTCGAACATGACATCGTCGGCGCGCATCGCTTTGGCGCCGCGGCGGCGCTCATGCGCACGGGCATTCTTTCAGAGTTGACGGACGACGAGCTTGCGATCGAGTTTGACAAGCATGGCGCCAAGCCCGAATTCATCTTAAAGGATTTGATCTCCGAGAGCGTAGGCTAAATTACAAAAAGAACGCGCGACTCGCGAGGCAGGGAGGAAAGTCCATGGCGTTCATCCAGGATCGGGCCGAGGATTTTGCCGCAACAGCGCTTACAGGTTTTTGTTCCGTCTATCGCAACGCCGTTCGCCGGGTGCAAGGGGGCGCCATTCGCGCGACCGCCACGCCACGCGGCAAAGTCGCTGTCGTCATTGGCGGAGGGTCGGGCCACTATCCCGCCTTTGCGGGTTATGTCGGCCCTGGCTTGGCCGATGGCGCCGTAGCCGGCGATATTTTCGCTTCGCCGTCCGCAAAAAGCGCGATAACCGTAATCCGCGCGGTGGAGCGCGGCGCAGGCGTTTTGATGGGCTTTGGCAATTACGCCGGCGACGTTCTTCATTTCGGCGCTGCGGCGGAACGGCTTGCCGCCGAGGGAATCGCGGTTCGCATTTTGCGAGTGACGGACGATGTCGCGAGCGCGCCGCGCGAAAGAAGCGAGATGCGACGTGGCGTCGCCGGCGACGTGACAGTTTTTAAAATCGCCGGCGCTGCGGCGGAAAAAGGATTGAGCCTCGACGAAGTCGAGCGATGGGCGCGTCTCGCCAACGAGCGCACGGTCTCGTTCGGCGTCGCCTTCAGCGGCTGTACTTTACCCGGCGCGAAAGAGCCCCTGTTCAGCGTCCCCGCCGGACGCATGGCGATCGGGCTCGGCATTCATGGCGAACCCGGCGTAGCGGAAACGCCGATCGTGCCGGCGGCGGAACTCGCCAAAATGCTTGTCGATCGGCTCGTCGAAGAAAGACCGAGCGACGCGAGCGGCCGCGTCGCCGTCCTAGTCAACGGTCTTGGCGCGAGCAAATATGAAGAGCTCTTCGTACTTTGGACAAGCGTTGAAGACGCCCTGAAGAAAGCCGGCCTCACGCCGGTCGCGCCAGAGGTCGGCGAACTCGTCACCAGTCTTGATATGGCGGGCTGTTCGTTGACGCTTACGTTTTTGGATCAAGGCCTCGAAGAGTTCTGGCTGGCGCCGGCAGATACGCCGGCTTTCCGGCGGGGTGCGGTCATTCCCGCCGAGCCAGCGCCGCCACTTGCGGAAGACAAGCAGGAGGAAGCGCCGATCCCGCCCGCAAGCGCAGCGTCACAGGCAAGCGGCGAATGCCTTGCGACGCTTTTGGGGCGTATCGCCGAGGCGATGAACAAGGCCGAGCCCGAGTTGGGACGTATCGACGCCCTGGCGGGCGACGGCGATCATGGCCAAGCGATGAGCCGTGGTTCAGCCGCAGCGAAGGAGGCGGCCGCCAAGGCGGTCGCGGCCGGCGCCGGCGCCGCCACGGCCTTGGCGCGCGCAGGCGATGCCTGGGCCGATCGCGCCGGCGGCGCCTCAGGCGCTCTTTGGGGCGTTATTCTGCGTACATTGAGCAACGCTCTAACGGACGATCTTGCCGTTTCTTTGGAGCAACTCGCCGTCGGCGCGCGGGCGGCGCGCGACGCCGTGGTGCGGTTGGGCGGCGCTAAGATCAGCGACAAAACGCTTCTTGACGCGCTTGATCCTTTCGTTGCGACCCTCGCACAGGAAGCGAAGAACGGACGATCGCTCTCTGATGCATGGCGGTTCGCGACAGAGGCGGCGCGGCAAGCCGCGGATGAGACGGCGCTCTTGACGCCGAAACTCGGCCGAGCCCGAATTCATGCGACGCGAAGCATCGGCCATCCGGACGCCGGCGCGGCCTCCTTCGCACTTTGTGTCGAAACCGTTTCGGCGTTTCTCGTCGACGGGAAAGTTTGAGGCGCGTCTCCCGCGAAAGGATGTTCATGACCCCCGTTCTACGGTCCGTCGCCTTGCCCGATCTCGGTCCTCTCGGCGAGCGGCCGCAGGTCCCGTCGGCGACTTTTGTCGCCCGAGCCGACGCGGCTTACGCCAAAGCCGGGCGGGACTGGCTCGTCGTCTATGCCGATCGCGAGCACTTTGGGAACATCGCCTTTCTCAGCGGATTCGAGCCGCGTTTCGAGGAAGCCTTCCTTTTGCTCGGGCCTCGCCGGCGTTGCGTGTTGATCACCGGCAATGAGTCTGAGAGCTATGCCTGCATCGCTCGCCTGCCGAATTTGGAAGTCTTGGTCGCCCAGTCGCTCAGCCTGCCAGGGCAAGACCGCACGCGGTATCCGCGCCTGATTGACCGATTCCGTGACGCCGGCCTGACATCTGGGCATTCCGTCGGCCTTGTCGGGTGGAAATACCTGGAAGCGGAGGAAGACGAGGAGTCCGCGCGCGCTTTCTTTGTACCAGCGGCTTATGTCGACATGATCGAACGGATCATCGGGGGCGCCGGATCTTTGTACGACGCCACGCCGGTTCTCATGCATCCGGAAACGGGTCTTCGCGCGATGATCGACGCCGATCAAATCGCGGAATGGGAGTGGACCGCGACCCGCTGCTCTCAGGCCGTCTGGCGGATTGTTTCAGGAATGCGCGAGGGCGAAACCGAATATGAGGCAGCGACGCGCATGCAATACGCCGGCGACCCGCTCAACGTCCACATGATGTTGCCCTCGGCCTCGCCAGGCGAACCGCTTGTGGGGCTGCGCGGTCCGACCGGGCGCCGGATAAAGCGCGGCGACGGCGTGGCGGTCGCCATCGGCTTTTGGGGAGCGCTCTCCTGCCGCGCCGCTCTGTTCGATGACGCCAACGACGCTTTCCAGAAAAAGGCGGCGGGCTATTTCGAAGCGCTATGCCGTTGGTACGAAGTTGCCGATATCGGCATTCCTGGCGGCGACCTTTGCGCCGCTATGGTCGAAGCGCTGGCGAAATCAGGGCTTCGGTCAGCCCTTAATCCTGGGCACCTGACGGGCCATGAGGAATGGATGCATACGCCCGTACGACCGGGCTCAACGGAACGTATTCGCTCGGGGATGCCGTTCCAAGTTGATGTGATCCCTGTACCGATGCCCGAGGGTCAGCCATTGAACTGCGAGGACCCTGTCACCTTCGCCGACGATGCGCTTCGCGCGGCGATCGCGGCGCGGCATCCAGATTGCGCCGCGCGCATCGAAGCGAGACGGCGCTTCATGCGCGATGAGCTGGGAGTCGATGCGAAACCGTCGATCCTACCGCTTTCCGCGACGCCGCTGATGCTGCCGCCCTTCTGGCTGACGCCGGGCCGAATACTTGTCCGCGGCTGACGGTTAGAGCGCTGACCTGACGAAGGCGATGCTGGTCGGCGTTCCCGTTTGCGTTGTGGCGGGCAACATCGCTAAATCGCCATTTTCGAGATTGACCGAGAAGATGGCGACGGAATCGCTGTCCTGATTGGCGACTGCCAGGAATGCGCCGGACGGGTCAAAAGCGAAGTGGCGCGGAGTCTTTCCGCCGCTCGGCGTATTGCCCACGAGCTTTGCCGCGCCCGTCGCCTTGTCGATCGAGAAACGCGACAGGCTGTCATGACCGCGATTGCCGACATAAAGCCACCGCCCATCGGCGCTGATCTTGATTTCGGAGCAGTGATTTCCCGCAATCGCAGCATCGGGAACGGTTGCGGTGATCGAACGAACCGCCAATTGTCCATCGGCGGCGTCGAAATCCAAACTCGCGACGGTTGAGCTCAATTCGTTGGCGACATACGCGTGCGGCGAATGAGGATGAAAGACGAAATGCCGCGGACCAGACCCTGGCGGCAAGGTCAGTTGCGTTTGCTGCGTGATGCCGCCGTCGAAACGATAGGCAATAAGCTGGTCAAGCCCGAGATCGCTGACGATGATGTACCTGTTGTCGGGCGTCGGCAGGACGCAATGGGCATGGGGACGATCTTGACGGATCGGATCATGGCCTGGTCCGCTGTGGGTCGCTTCGGCAATCGGCGCGCCAACCGACCCATCCGGTAAAAGCGGAAAGACAACAACCGAGCGGTTCGGCTTTTGCGTCATTGGACCGACACCGTAATTCACAAGCAAAAGATACTTCCCCGCACGGTCGAAACTCATCTGCGCAGCGATGCTACCGCGGGTCGGCTGTTTGTTCAGATAGTCCAGGCGGTCTGTTGCACGATCGATAGCGTAAGCGGTGACTGTACCTTCGTTCCAACCTAGAACTTCACTTGTTGCATAGAGCGTCCGGCCATCGGGACTGACGGCGATAAAGGTCGGGTTGTCGATCCCCGGCGTTACACCGAGCGGCGAAGTTCGTCCGGTCGCTTCGTCAAAGTCGAAGGCGGAGATTCCCTCGCCATTGGCAGTCGCAAAATACGGCAAGGCGCGATTGCAGCAGCCAACGAACATCAACGTCTTGGGCATGAGCACCTCCTAGATTGTCGTTCTCAAATGCGGCTCGCGGCCGTAGAGTGATACGAGAATGATAATGATCGCACCCAGTGCGGCCTGAACCATCGAAGGCTGAAGGCCGAGCCCGATCAGAAGTGTGTTGATTTCAATCAAGACGACCGCGCCGATGAGGGTTCCCCAATAGGAGCCTCGGCCGCCGAGCAGCGACGTTCCTCCGACGACAACGGCGGCGAGCGTCTGAAAGAGATAAGGCTGACCGACATCGCCATAGGCCGAGCCGGTAAAGCCGAGGAGAAGAACGCCGGCGAGCGCTGCAAACCAAGCGCTTAAAGCAAAAGTCATCGCCCACATCACGATCGGCTTTATCAACGCATAGCGCGCTGCCAATGGATTGCCGCCGAGGGCGTAGACGCGCCGCCCGTAGGGGGTCCGGCTCATGAGCAGCGTAATCGCCAGAGCAAGGAGAATGGCGGCGGGAATCAGCCCAGGCAAAGGAATCGGGCCCATTGATCCGCCGATAGAGACGAAGTCCGACACGAAGGTCGGGGCTGAACCCGAGGGAAAGCCGCGCGTCCAGATCAACACGGCGCCTTGCGCCATTGTGCCGATTCCCAAAGTCACGATCAGCGGATGAATTTTAAGCCATGCCGCAAGAGCGCCATTAAGCGCTCCGATCAGAAACGCAAGCGCGCTCACGATTATGCAGACCACGACAAAATTGACGCCTTGGCCAGTTAATTGCGCGGCGACGACATTGGCGAAGCCGATGATGAAAGGAATCGAGAGATCGATGCCGCCGATGATGACGACGAGCGTCTGGCCGATCGAGGCCACGGCGAGGAGCGCGGCGAGAACCAGCATGGCGCGCATCGAAAATGGACTGCTATAGCCATCGATCAGGATCGTCCCAGCCAGATGGAGAAGTACGGCGATGACGAGAGCGCCGAGCGTCGGGTGACGCGCTAGAACCTTTGGGTCAAGTTTCATCGCCGCGCTCTCCTCGCCATCATCAGCTCTTGCAGAGGCGCGAAAGCGACTGCGGCGACGAGAATTGCGCCATAAGCTACCTGCAGAACGAAGGTCGAAACGTTGAAAAAGGTCAGAACGCTTTGCAGCAAGAAAATGTCGAGCGCGCCGATAGCCGCGCCGATAAGCCCGCCGCGCCCGCCGGCCAGGCTGACGCCGCCAAGTGCGATCGAAGAAATGGCGAGCAATGTGTAGGTTGGCCCGACATTCGGATCCGCCGAGCCAATCAGTGCGGTCAGCGACAGCGCGGCGACGCCCGCGAAGGCGCCGGCGAGTATATAGGAGACTAGGCGAGCGGCCGTTACGTTGACGCCTGCTGTATAGGCCGCTCGGTCGTCGCTACCTGCAGCCATTAATTGACCATAAATCGGCAAGCGCGTGAACGCCCACCATAGTAAGGCGATCAGCAGTACAGGAACAAAGGAGAAGCTCTGCGAAAGCGATCTCAGCCACTCTGGGATGCTACCCGTCGGCGCAGGAACAATCGTCACTGTGAGGCCGGTGAGGACGAGATAAGCGCCAAGCGTTGCGATGATCGGCTGAATACGGACGACGGTGGCCAGCAAACCATTGATAAATCCAGTGGCCCCACCCAAAGCCAAAGCCGCCGCAAAAACGAGAGGCGGCGATGTGACCTCGAGGCGGCCGATCAATCCCGTGACCAAAACGGCGTTGGCGAAGCCCATCAACGGCCCGATGGACACGTCGATGCCGCCGCGTCCGCCTAAAATCGG
>JASLHV010000290.1 GCA_030153205.1 Roseiarcus sp.
GCTTCCTATCGCCCGAGCGTCGCCGCCAAAAAGGCCTGCAAGTCGGAGCGCGATCGCCTGGCCGCTTCTGGGTTGTATTTCAATAACATGCCGTCGACCCGCGCGCCGTCCTTGACGCTGGGATCATCGAAGAGGTGATCGGCGCCGGGGTAAACGAAGAGTTTGGCGCCGCCGGCCTGACGCTGCATCAGCGCTTCGCAATCCGCCGCAGGGGTGACGCTGTCTTTTTCGCCGATGAGAATCAATGTCGGGGTCCTGAGCCGGGCGCCGTTCTGATTGGCGCAGGGCGGATAGAATGCGACCACGGACTTGAAGCGCAATTCATTGGGCATGGCGAAAGACGATGCGCCGCCGGACGCGGCGATCGTCAGCGCCGTATCGGCGCCTTGCGAATAGCCGACCGCGGCGATGCGCGAGGGATCGACGTCGCGGCGGGTTGAAAGGTACGCCAAGGCGCCGAATGCGTCGGAGAGCGCCGGCTTGAAATCGACGGTGCAGGTTTCCCTGAGGCCTCGCGTTGCAAAGTCGTCGACGAAAAGCGCGACATAGCCCCAAGATACGATCGTATTGGCGATGGCTTGCCTGTTTTTCGGCAGGCCGAGACAGGAGTGCAAGAGAACCACCGCCGGGAAAGGGCCGGCGCCGCTTGGCTTGGCGATATAGCCTTGGACGGCGGCGCTTTGGCCGGCGGCGTCGAATTTCACCAGTTCTTCCGCCAAGACGGGCGCTGGAGCGGCGAGCAACGCGGAAAACACCAAGGCGATGAAGTACTTGCAGACAAAAAGAGAGCGCAATCCGGACAATTTCTGGACCATTCGCCGTTTCGGCTCCATACTATCGTCACCCGAACGGGTGCGCAGCGTCGTTACATAATCTTTGGTGATTGCTGGAAGAACAATTCTAATTTTTTTGCTTCTAACGCCTTGATATCGCACGAAACCACAAAATTTTGATTTGGAGCGCCGAAACGCAACATATTGATATCACTGGATTCGGCAAAATTTGTCGTTTGTCGGAGATTTGGGGAGTTCGTCGCGTCGTCATCTTGGCGCTGCGACTAGCTTCGTACGCAGCGCTTCCCGCTGCGTCGTGTCCTTTCAAGCCGATCGCGCCTTGCGCAACGACGGCCGATCAGCCTTCTGCGCTTGCGACTCGCGTTGGCTCGTCTCCCAGGCGCGCGCTTCGTGGTAACGCGCATTGGAGGGCGCGAGAGGCGGGCGGTCGAGAATGGCGTCGGCGGCTTTTTCGGCCAGCATGATGGTCGGCGCGTTGAGATTACCCGAGGTGATCGACGGCATGATCGAACTATCGACGACGCGCAAACCCTCAACGCCAATGACGCGGGCCTGAGCATCGACCACCGCCATCGGATCGTCCTTCGCGCCCATCTTGCAGGTGCAGGAAGGATGGTAGGCGCTTTCCACGCGCTGGCGAACAAAATCGTCGATCGCTTCGTCGCTGACGACATCCGCGCCGGGGCTGATCTCGCGACCGCGGTACGGATCGAAGGCGCTTTGGGCGAAAATCTCCCGCGTCAGGCGGACGCAGGCGCGCATTTCGATCCAATCGTCCTCGTGGTCCATATAGTTGAACTGGATGCGCGGATGGTCCTTGGGATCGGCGGAACGCAAGCGTACCCAGCCGCGGCTTTTCGAGCGCAAGGGCCCGACATGGGCCTGGAAGCCATGTTCATTGGCGAGACCCTTGCCGTCGTAGGTCACGGCCAGCGGCAGGAAATGGTACTGAATGTCGGCATAGCGCACCCCAGGCCGCGAGCGGATGAATCCGCCCGTCTCGAAATGATTGGTCGCGCCATGTCCCTTGCGGCGCAAGAGCCATTTCATGCCGACAAGGCCGCGCGAGACGAGCCCTGTCTCCGAATAGAGGGTGATCGGCTGTTTCGACGCGACCTGAAAATAAAACTCGAGATGGTCCTGCAGGTTCTCGCCAACGCCCGGCAGATCATGGACGACAGGAATATCAAGGGCGCGAAGCTCCGCCGCCGGGCCGACGCCGGAGAGCTTGAGGAGCTGTGGCGAATTGATCGAGCCGCCGCTCAAGATCACTTCACGGCGGGCGCGTACGACCGTCTCGCGCCCTGCCCTCTCGTAACTCACACCGGTCGCGTGACGTCCTTCGAAGATGATTTTCGTCGCAAAGGCGCGGCTTTCGACCTTGAGGTTCGATCGTCGCATCGCCGGACGCAAATAGGCGTTGGCCGCCGACCACCGCACGCCGTCCTTGACCGTCATGTCAAGCCGGCCAAACCCCTCCTGCTTTTCGCCGTTGATATCGGAAGTCACGCCATAGCCGGCCTGACGCCCGGCTTCGACGAAGGCGTCATAGAGCGGGTTCTCGCGCAGGCCGTAGCAAGTCGCCAAAGGACCTTCGCCACCGCGATATTGGTCCGGGCCGTCATGCCGGCTTTCGGCGCGACGGAAATAGGGAAGCACATGGCGGTAGCCCCAGCCCTTGGCGCCCTCCTCTTCCCAGCGGTCGAAATCCATAGGATTGCCGCGCACATAGACCATGCCGTTGATCGACGAGCAGCCGCCGAGCACCTTGCCGCGCGGCGTGTGAAAACGGCGATTGTTCAGATGAGGCTCGGGCTCGCTGTAATAGCGCCAGTCGTATTTTCTGGTGTTCATCGGAATCGACAGCGCCGCCGGCATTTGAATGAGGGGCGAGCGATCGGAGCCGCCAAACTCCAGAAGGAGAACGCGCGCGGTCCCATCGGCGCTCAGCCGATCGGCCAGGACGCAGCCCGCCGACCCTGCGCCGATTATGATGTAATCGAAAGTCAAATTGTCGCCGTTGCTCAAAACAGACCCCCGCCAAAAGCGGATCTGACGCCTCGCCTTCATGAGGCCCGTCTTTCGACTGATAAATCGAAAACCCGCGGAACGCCATTCCGAGCCTTGAGGCCGCCGCCGCAAAGTTGGAGATTGCGTCCATTGCGAAGACCGTGCCAATAACGCCCCCGGCTCGAGGGCAATCGATCGAGACCCGGGTGCGCTTTTTGCGCATATAGACCCTTTAAAAATTTAGGCGAGGACGACGACATGGCCAATGAAAAGATGCAGGCGCAAATTTCGGGCAAGGACGGCTTTATTGCCGCGCTCGACCAAAGCGGCGGCTCGACCCCCGGCGCCCTGCGCCTCTACGGCATTCCAGACAGCGCCTATAGCGGCGACGCCGAGATGTTCAAGCTGGTGCACCAAATGCGGGTGCGCATCATGACCGCGCCGGCCTTTTCGGGCGCGAAGGTGATCGCCGCCATTCTCTTCGAAGCGACGATGGATGGCCTGGCGGAAGGCAAGCCGGTGCCATCCTTTCTTTGGGAAGACCGGGGCGTCATTCCATTCCTGAAGGTCGACAAGGGGCTCGAAGCGGAGAAGGACGGCGTCAGCCTGATGAAGCCAATGCCGACCCTGGACGGGCTGCTCGAGCGAGCGGTCAAACTCGGCGTTTTCGGCACCAAGATGCGCTCCGTGATCAACCTGCCGTCAAAGTCGGGAATCGCCGCGGTCGTCGCCCAGCAATTCGATATCGGCGAACAGATCGCCAAGCATGGACTGATGCCGATCATCGAGCCCGAAGTGTCGATCAAGAGCCCGGACAAGAAGGGGGCCGAGACGATTCTCCGCGATGAGATTACGGCGAAGCTCGACGCTTTGCCGGCAGGCCGCAAGGTGATGCTCAAGCTGACGATCCCGGACGTGCCGGATTTCTACGAGCCGCTGATCAAGCATAAGAATGTTGCACGGGTCGTGGCCCTATCGGGCGGCTATACCCGCGACGAGGCTTGCAAGCGCCTCTCGGCCAATCACGGGATGATCGCCAGCTTCTCGCGCGCCTTGGCCGAGGATCTCAAGGCTTCGATGAGCGACGCGGAATTCGACGCATCGCTTGCCCGCTCCATCGACGAGATCTACCAAGCCTCGACGGTGAAGCACTAACATCCCATCGACTTTGGCGGGCAGCGTGATGAGCGACGTCGCGGATATCGTCTTTCTCTTCGACGTCGACAATACGCTGCTCGACAACGACTGCTTTCAGGAAGCGTTGCGAGACCGCCTGCTCGCCGAGCATGGCGAACAGATGTGCCAACGCTATTGGGCGCTGTTCGAAGTCTTGCGCGAAGAGCTTGGCTACGCCGACTATCTCGGCGCTCTCGAGCGGTTGCGATTGGAGACGCCACACGATTCGAAACTCTTAGCCATGGCCAATTGGCTCTTGGACTATCCTTTCGCCGACCGTCTCTACCCGCACGCCTTGGATGTCGTCAGGCATGTGCGTCAGTGGGGACCCGCCGCCATACTCTCGGACGGCGACGCGGTCTTTCAGCCGCGAAAGGTGATGCGTGCTGGTTTATGGGAAGCGTTTGACGGCAATATTCTCATCTATGTCCACAAGGAGAACGAACTCGCCGACGTCGAGCGGGCGTATCCCGCCAAACGCTATGTGCTGATTGACGACAAGACGCGGATCCTGAAGGCGGTGAAGGGCTCGTGGAAGGACAGCGTCACGACAGTCTTTCCGAAACAGGGACATTACGCCTTCGATCCTGCATCGCAATCGGATATGGGTTTTGTCGATATCGCCGTCGACGCCATCGGCGACCTCTTGAAACATGATTTTTCGACGAAGCCGTAACGCCGGCGAGCGCGCGACGCTGCGCATTTGCTCCTATTTGATTTACGCCGTTCTTGTCTTTGTCCCCGGCTCCGCAACGGCGCATCCGCATGTCTGGGTCACGGTTCGAAGCGAAATCGTCTTCTCCTCGGACGGACTTTTGACCGCGGTCCGTCATGATTGGACCTTTGACGAGATGTATTCGGCCTTCGCGGCGCAAGGCCTCGCCAAGCCGGGCGAGCTCGCGAAGCGCGAACAATTTGCGCCGCTCGCCAAGGAGAACGCCGAGGCGCTAACACAGGTTGGGTACTATACTGTCCTCAAGATCAGCGGAAAGCAGGCGGAATTCGGCGAGCCGACGGACTATTGGATGGAAGAGCAGCCGGACCACAAAGTGACGTTCCATGTCGTCGTACCGTTGAAGACGCCACAGCAGACGGGGCGCTTTGTGACCATGATGGTCTCGGATCCAGAGTTCTTCATCGATTTCGAATTTGACGAAAAGGATCCAGTCAAGCTGGACAATCCGCCGTCAGGCTGCTCGCTGTCAGTCACCCATCCCAAGCCGCTCGACGTCGAAGATTCAAAAAAGCTCAACGAATCTTTCTTCACCAATCTGTCGCCGGGCGCGGGCTTCGGCTTCAAATTGGCGAGCCGCGCCATTATCGCCTGCCCCAATTGGGGCCAAAGGTGACCCGGTTGTTTGCGGTTGCGCGAGCAGGCTTCGACGGGCCTTGAAATGCTTGCTTCCGCCGTCAGCTTGGGCAATAACCAGCCCCGCCTAGGAGTGTAGCTCAATTGGTAGAGCACCGGTCTCCAAAACCGGGGGTTGGGGGTTCGAGTCCCTCCTCTCCTGCCAGAGATTTCAAAGACTTATAAAATCACCGGAAGTCAGCAATTTACCGGGCAGCGATAGCCCGCTCGCGCACTGACGCTGGCGGGTCGGCGGCCGCCCATCCTGCGCCGTAGTCTTCGCTTCCACGAAGAGTGGCTGAGCGCTTTTTTCAGGGTTTCCGGGGAATGGCTGAAACCTCCCGATCGCGCTGACGTATCTTGGATGAGGAGCTACAGCGACCGATGAGGGCGTGGCCGATGGCTTTCGGGAAGTGGCGAAACCCACA
>JASLHV010000381.1 GCA_030153205.1 Roseiarcus sp.
GAACGGCGAAGCCGAGATGGGCGCCGAGGGTCTTGGCGAACTCGGTTTTGCCAGCGCCCGACGGGCCGTAGAATAACATGTTCAGGCCGGCGTCACGGCGTGCGCGCTCACCGTCGTCGAAAGCTGCGATTAGCCGAGACGCGATGTCTCGGCTGGCGCCGAGATGGCCAAAGTCTTCCCAGTTCAGAGACGCCTTCGCCGGAGGACCAAGAAGGAACTCGCCGACGCTCCGGCCATCGAGCGTTTTCATCGCGAGAACACGTCGCACGACGGGGCTCAAACGCGGCGCATCACGAGATTGGACGAGGCCGAGCCGGAAAAGCTGCTCTTCCTCTTCGGCGTCGCCGACCTCGAAGCGCGGGCTCAGCAGAACCCTCAAGTCGTTCAATCTCGGCGAGTCGAACTCGATGGCCATTCTCTCGCTGAGAGCTCCGACCAGCGCGCTGACCGAGCCCGGCTCCGCCGCGCGAGCGAGAAGGCCGATCATCTGGGATTGCAGGTCAGTCAGCGCGCAAGCCTTGGATAGCCAGTCGACACGGCGCTGGAGCGTTGAGAAAGCCGGCGCGGCGCCCTGCCCGACATCAACGGCCGCGTTTCGCCACGCGCGCCAGGCGGCAGTCAGCTCCGCGCTCGGCAAGAGCTTGCCGTTCCGCCGTGGTTCGGGCGGCAGCTTGAGGACGGGTACGCCGAGCGAAGGCCCAAAGTTCTCGACCCACTCGACGATATCGGCGTCGTATCGCGGTGCGGTTGCAAGCCGCTTGCCTTTTAAGATATTCGCGAGGTAACGACGCGCGAGCCAGCATTCATAAGGGTGCATGACAGGTTCTCCGCAAAGCTCGAGGGACTGAATCTTCACAGCAGCGCGACCAATCGCTTCTGGCCGATTGTGTGGCCGTCGATGTAGCGCTGCGTCGTGACGACGGACTGGTGGCCGGCGAGGAGCTGTACGTCGCGGAGGCTGCATCCCGTCCGATGGACGTTCCGCGCGGCGCCGGTGATGAAAGTTCGTCGGCCGGAATGGGACGAGCAGCCCTCGTAGCCGAGTTCGGCGAACATGACGGCGAACCAATTGACGATGCTGCTCGGCCGCATGTGGCCGCCGCGCGCCGAGCGGATAATGGGGCCTTCGGGGTCATTAGCCCCAAGCAGACGTCGAAGAGCGCGACGCAAGTCAGGGTGGATCGGGACGCGTCGGCCTGACTTACGCTTTGCGATCTCGTTCTCGACGGCGAGCGTATCGGCGACCTTGCCCCGCGCATCGAGCGTCATCGACCAATCGAGCTTGGCGATCTCGCAAGCGCGCAGGCCCGCCTTGACCGACAGGAGGACGATGACGCGGTCGCGGCGGGGAAAGGGCGAAGCGCGCGTATAAACGAGCATGCGGCGCAGCATTGCCGGCGTGACGACCTTTGCTTGTTTTCCAGGCATGTGAGATCCCCCACAGTGACGATTGAGTACAGGCCATTCGTTCGCGCTCGCGCCGAGCGCGTCCCAGTGGCGGTTTTGTGTTGAAGCGCGAGAGGCGCAGCAGCGCGCCTCTCATTTTGGCGCCCGATCGGCTTCCCTGGCGCTACGTGACCAAGATCCGCGCGCGCCTGATCATCTCCCAGAGGGTCGCCGTCTCGCTGTGGAGGCGCTCATCGTCGAGAGCGTCAATCAGGTCGTCTTCGGCAATGTCCGCGGAATCGAGGTCATGCTCCTGCGCGAACATCTGGCGAAAAAAGGGATCGGCGAGATCGTCCTCCCCTACCCTCAACCGCGCCATGTCTTCAACGAACGCGCGGAGTTGTTGGATGTTTTGCGCTTCACCTATACGATCATTGTCATCTTCTTTGGTCATGGTGTTGTCCCCACAAGAATGTGTTTGTCGCCGGCGACGACGAGAGCGCTCAGTACTCTTCGGCGCGCATGATCGTGAGGACGCGGGTGGTGACGGCGGGATCGCTCGCATCGGGCGAACCAAACTTCAGATCGCGATCGTAAGTCTCGATCTTCCAGAAGAAGTGTTCATCCCCTTCTTCGATCGCGCCGAAATCGTGTTCGCCGTAGGGATCGTCGCCCCTGTTGAAGGCGTCGAACTGACGAACTTTCTGCAAAAGCGATCGCCGGCGCTCTTCCGGCAGCGCCTCGACGCCCGCCGTAATGAGGACGACGCCGCCGACAAAGGCGCGGCGGAAGTCGTCGTTGAGAGCGCGAATCTTATCGGCGGCCGAAGAACACGTTTCGGTCATGAGCATCCCCTGATTGTTGGCGAGAAAGAAAACCGAGGCCCCGATCGCCTCGCGAAAAGAAAAGGGCGACCGTCAGGCCGCCCTTCCCTCAAGGTGAATTTCTATTAGCGCTGCTTTGCCGACGAGATTTCGCGGGTATTCGTCGTCTGTCGATGAAGGCTTTTCAGCGCATGCCGACGGCGTTTTTCGAAAGAGCGCGCTGAGCACATGCTCGCCGCTGGCTTCTCGCGCGAGCGCCGGCCCATTGTTCGACACTAGCCCATTTCCACAGTCACGTCAAGTGGAACAATCAGCGCGAAAATCGTGTTTTTGGCCGTTCAATTCTGCGCCGGCCGCTCTCGCCGGCGCAGTTGTTTCTAAGCCGTTTTAACGCTTGTCCGCAGCTTTTTTCGGCTCAGACGCGCTCAGCGCCGCCGGCTGCGAAGCCGGCTTCTGCGGCCGCCGCTGCTCATTCTTCAAT
>JASLHV010000385.1 GCA_030153205.1 Roseiarcus sp.
CAGTTTGGCGGGAAATTGCGCGGGAAACGAGGGATTATGCGGACATCATTTTTGAGAGGGGGGTATCATGCTTATCGGCGTGCCGAAAGAGATTAAGGACAATGAATTTCGCGTCGGCCTGACGCCGTCTTCCGTGGCCGAACTGGTTCATCATGGCCATAAAGCTTTGGTCGAAAAATCCGCGGGCCTCGGCTCGGGGCTTTCCGATGCTGAATATGTTCAGGCGGGCGCGACGCTCGTCGACGGCCCCGACGAAATTTTCGCCCGCGCCGAGATGGTCGTGAAAGTCAAGGAGCCGCTCGCAGCCGAGCGCAAGCGGTTGAAGCGCGGCCAAGTGCTGTTCACCTACCTTCACCTCGCGCCCGATCTTGACCAGACCAAGGATCTCATCGCTTCCGGCGCAACCTGCATCGCCTATGAGACCGTGACCTCGCCTTATGGCGGCCTGCCATTGCTGACGCCGATGTCGGAAGTCGCGGGGCGCCTGGCGCCTCAGGTCGGCGCTCATGCGCTCGAAAAGGCGGCGGGCGGACGCGGCATTTTGCTTGGCGGCGTGCCTGGCGTGCCGGCGGCCGAAGTGATCATCCTCGGCGGCGGCGTTTCAGGTACGCATGCCGCGACGATCGCCCTCGGCATGGGCGCCAATGTCACGGTGGTCGATCGTTCGGCGGAAGCGCTGAAGCGCCTGTCGGCTCAGTTCGGCACGGGCGTTCGCACCATCTTTTCGACGCATACCGCGATCGAGGAATTGGCCAAGCGCGCCGATCTCCTCATTGGCACGGTTTTGGTGCCCGGCGCCGCCGCCCCCAAACTCGTGACGCGGGCGATGCTCAAAACGATGAAGCCCGGCGCGGTGATCGTCGACGTCGCGATCGACCAGGGCGGATGCTGTGAAACGTCCAAAGCGACGACACATTCGCGTCCAACCTATGTCGTCGACGACATCGTACATTATTGCGTCGCCAATATGCCTGGGGCCGTGGCGCGCACGTCTACCTTCGCGCTCAATAATGCGACGCTGCCCTTCGCCCTGGCGTTAGCCGGCAAGGGTTGGCGGCAGGCGCTGAAGGATGACGTACACTTGCGCGCCGGGTTGAACGTTCACGACGGCAAGATCACTTGCAAACCGGTCGCCGAGGCGCATGGGCTTGGCTATACGTCGGCAGAGAGCTGGGTGGGGGGCTGATTGCGAGTTAGATTGCGACAGGTTTCGGAGCCGACCCATGCCTAGCACCATCCGCCTCCACCGCGTCCTGACGACGACGCCCGAAAAGCTCTATCGCGCCTTCATCGAGGCGGACGCTAAGGCGAAGTGGCTGCCGCCCGACGGCTTTACCTGCACGGTTCATCAGCACGAGGCGAAAGTCGGCGGCGCCTATCGGATGTCGTTTCGCAATTTCACTACCGGCGAGAGCCACTTTTTCGGCGGGAAGTATGTCGAGCTCTTGCCCGGCGAGCGCGTGCGTTACACGGACACATTCGAGGATCCCAATCTGCCGGGCGAAATGCAGGTGACGGTGACGCTCAAACAAGTCCTCGTCGGCGCGGAGCTGGCCATCGTGCAGGAAGGCATTCCCGACGCGATTCCGCCGGAAGCCTGCTACCTCGGCTGGCAGCAGTCATTGCGAAATCTCGCCAGCCTCGTCGAGCCCGATATCAAGCAATAGGCGGCTTAAGTATCTCGATCACGGTGAAAGTCGGCTTCCCGTCGGACTTCCATCGATCGTGCCTATAGCCGCACAAGGATGCGGCGGTTTCGACTGGTATATCGAAGAAATAGTCGACACGCATGCTGTCGCCGTTCTCCTCGGCGCGCGTGTTCGCCGTAGGCGGCCGCAGCAACGAAGCCGATCAACGCAGACTTTACCTCGCCTTCGCCGTCATCAGCAGCGGGTCCCGCGGCCGAAGCGTAATCCCCTGCTGCGGCCATACCGTCTGGCCGGGAACCATACGAAGCTCGAAGTTCTTCACCAAGCTCGCCAGTACGATCGTCGCTTCCTGATGGGCGAAAGAAGCGCCGAGGCACATGCGGGCGCCGGTGCCGAAAGGGATGAAGGCGCCGCGCTCGATTTTCTTGGTCGCACTGGGGAGAAAACGGCTCGGGTCGAAGAGATCCGGATCGTTCCATAGCAGTCGATGGCGGTGGATCAAGTAGGGCGCAATCACCACCATGGTCTTGGGTTCAATTTTCTCGCCGTACAATTCATCGCGTTCGCCTGCGGTACGACTCGTCGCCGTGATCGGCGGATAGAGCCGCAGCGCTTCGTCGAGTACGGCCTGCGTTGCCGGCAGCCGATCCGCCACGCCATCGAGATCGCCGTCCAATTCGTCTTCGGCCTCGGTCAAAACCCTTGCGCTCCATTCAGGGGAACTTGTCAATAGGAACAAGGCCCAAGCGAGCGCATTCGCCGTCGTCTCTTGGCCGGCGGCGATGAAAGTTAGGATATTGGCCTTCACTTCGGTCTCGCTCATCGCCTGACCCGTCTCGGGATCGCGTGCGGCGAGCAGCGCCGTCAGCAAATCGGCCGGCGCCGCGTCCGGCGCTTCAGCGAGTTTGGCGCGACGCAGTTTGATGATGGCGTCCACAGCTTCATCGAAATACTGAAGCAAGGGCCGAACCTTCCAACGCGTCAGGCGCGGTACGAAACCAGGCAGGCCCATCACGTCGAATGGATCGATGCGGCCGGCGACCGCGAAATAGGTCATCATGGCGATCCGCATTCTTTCGGGGTCGCCGCCAAGACCATCGGAAAAGCAGGTGCGGCCGAGGCCGTCCAAGGCCAGGCGATTCATTTCCGTGCCGATATCGTGGACGCTCTCATCGCCTTGCGCCCGCCAGCGCGCCATCAGGGCCTCGACCGCCGCGATCATCGTGGAGGCGTAGCGCATCACCGCGCGTCGCCCAAACAGGGGCGCCAAAGTACGACGCTGGCTTCGCCATTGTTCGCCTTCGACGGTCAAAAGGCCGTTGCGCAAGGCGATGGACAATATCCGCGTCTGCATTGCGCTCTTGCCGTAGTTCGAGGCATTCTCGACCAGGATTTTGCGGATCGTCGCGGGTTCGTTCACAAGCGCGACGCGGCCGAAAGCGAATTTCTCCAGAACGATCGGCTGTTCGAAATGAGCCTTGGTCCAAATCTCGATTGGGTTCGTCCGAAGCGCCTTGAAGAGGGCGAGCGGCCCTAACCGTCGTTCGAGCGGCCATGGCGCAGGCGGCCGAAACCGGCTCGAACGATCGACGGCGACATCGTGCATCAGGTCAATCAGCCCCATGCCTGGCTTTTTTGCGCGCCTAGGCCCTTCCGCCTTTTATCACGGCGATTTGATGAGCAAAACGGCCGGACTAAATTGCCTTAGAAAACAGCGATTTAACCTTGATAGACGGAATATTCGAAGCCGCCGCCGATCGGTACCGATGCCGAGGAAAAGCCGTTGCGTCCGGACTGCATCAATTCGACATAGGGCGACATTGCTTTGCGAAAGCGAAAAATGTCGTCGGCCAGAACGACGGAGCCTTTCCGCAATTTCGGGATCATGAGATCGAGAATCGGAAGATTCAGCTCCTTGGGTCCGTCGAGAAGAACGAAATCGACGGGGGCGGGAATGTCGACAAGCGTCTTTCGCGCATCGCCGAGACGAATGTCGACATAATCGGCCAGCCCCGCCTCGGCGAGATTGGCGCGCGCGCCCTCCCATTTATCACGCTCGAATTCGCTGCCAATGACAGTTCCGCCGGCGTCTTTGGCCGCCGCGGCGAGATAAATCGTGGAAATGCCGTAGGATGTTCCGAACTCCACGATCCTCCTGGCGTCGACGGCGCGGGCGGCGACGTAGAGGAAGCGGCCTTGCGCCGCGGATATCGCCGTATAGGAGGTACGAAACAAGGCATGTGTAAAAGCCGGG
>JASLHV010000386.1 GCA_030153205.1 Roseiarcus sp.
AATGAGACTTTTCCGACTCGGTTGCTCCCTGGCCGGAGAATTCGCCGAGCGGCTGATGAAACGGGCCGCTGAGCACTTTCGCGCCGAGCGCAGCGGAGCAATCGGCCGCCCACTTGATGTGATCAAGCGCGGCTTGACGCAGCTTCGGGTCGGAGGAGGTCGCATTGCGGCCCGACGGCATTACCGTCACCGTGGTAGCGTCAAGACCGGCGTCTTTGAGCTTAGTCGCGATACGCGAAAAATGCGCGACGTCGCCCTCGAACAGCGGAATCTCGACCCCGTCATAGCCTGTCGCCTTCAGGCGCTCGAACAAGGGGATATGTTCGTCGACGACATGCGTTGTCCACAGCAGCAGGTTGAAGCCGAGTTTCATAATGGGCGCCCTCCAATGGCCAGCAGCCCCGTGCGCGAGGCGCTTTGAATAAGCAAGAATTGTTTAGTTTCGGCGCAGCTTCTGATTTAGCGCCTCGAAGCCGGCGACGAAGACGCCGTCGCCGATCTGGTTGATGATGGCGTCGTCCGTCGAGGTCACCTCGAAATCAGCCCACCACTCTGCGAGCGTCTCGTCGCCAACCGTGATCGGCGTCAGCCGGAACGTTGCGACATAGTCTTTAACAGGCATGGGCGAGATGAGGATCGAGTAACTGAAAATATGATCCGTGTCCGACATTGACAGCAATTGCTCACGCAAATTGCCGCCGTCCTGAAGATCGAAATTGCGAACGCAGCCGATCGAGTCGCTGGAGCGGCCACCTTCGATCGTACTGCGCGCTATCGCTGGATGCCACTGAGGAAGCGCGTTGAAATCTCGTATGCAACTCCACACGCTTTCAATCGGCGCATGGATAATCGCGCTGCGATAGGCTCTCGCCATCTCCAAATCCTCCCCACATTTATTTCTGGCGTCAGGCTTTCGCCACCGTCTGCCATTGTCCGGTTCTTGCCGACGTAAGGACGGCGTCGGTCACATAGTCCGTAGCCAGACCATCGCGGAAGGTTGGCGAAGCGGGCTTCCCGCTCGCAAGCCCTTCGAGGAAATCGGCCGCTTGGTGGATGAACGTATGTTCGTAGCCGATCTGTAAGCCGGGGACCCACCAATGCTTCATATAGGGATGATCGCCGTCGGTGATATGCAAAGAGCGCCAGCCGCGCACGCGACCTTCATCGCCATGATCGAAATATTGCAGGCGATGAAGATCATGCAAATCCCAGAAGATCGAGGCGTGCTCGCCGTTGATTTCGAGCGTGTAGAGGGCCTTATGCCCGCGCGCGTAGCGCGTGGCTTCAAAGGTCGCCAGCGAGCCATTGTCAAATCGCGCGAGGAAGGCGCTTGCGTCGTCGATTTTCACCGGCTCGATTTTGCCGGTCAGATTGTGCTGGCGCTCCTTGACGAAGGTCTCCGTCATCGCCGTAACCGTTTGAATGCCGCCATTGAGCCACATCGCCGTATCGATGCAATGGGCGAGCAGGTCGCCTGTCACGCCGCTGCCGGCGACTCCAGCGTCGAGGCGCCACAGTCCGGTCCCGCCTTGCGGGAGATCGCGGGAGATCGTCCAGTCCTGAAGGAACTTCGCGCGGTAATGGAAAATCTTGCCCAGCTTGCCTTCGTCGATCAATTGCTTGGCGAGAGTCACCGCGGGCACGCGGCGATAATTGTACCAGACCATGTTGGCGACCTTCGCCGCTTCGACAGCCTCGACCATGGCTTTTGCTTCGCTCGGGTTTCGGCCGAGCGGCTTCTCGCACATCACCATTTTACCCGCTTTGGCGGCGGCTATAGCGATCTCGGCATGACTGTCATTCGGCGTCGCGATATCGACGAGATCAATGTCCGATCGAGCAATGAGTTTGCGCCAATCCGTCTCGAATGACTGATAGCCCCATTGCTCTGCGAAAGCCTTCACCCCATCCTCGGTTCGTCCGCAGACCGCCTTGAGAACAGGACGATAAGCGACATCGAAATATTGATTGACTTGGCGGAAGGCGTTGGCGTGCGTACGGCCCATGAAGCCGTAGCCGACGATGCCGACGTTGAGCGTTTTCTTCTCCGACATCAGCCTCTCCTATTGCCGCCAGCCATGTGCGTCGCGAACCTTGATCATCGCGCCAAGTATGTCGTCCCAGGTCTTTTGCTGGGTCATCACGCTGTTGGGGAACATGCAGCCGTCCCAGCAGATATGCTCGAACCTTTTCGTCAGGGCGCCTTTGTCGTCACGCAGCCAGTAGCCGGCGTCGTGCGGAATATCGAGCTTCCCATTGGGGTCGTCGACCTGGCAATGCCGTCCGGTCTTGTCATGCGAGCCCATGCCTTTGACTGTGGCGTCGTTCTGCGCCACATGGAAATCGATGGTCCAAGGCCGCAAGGCGTCCGTAAGTTTCTTCAGGCCGTCTTCGACGGTCTTTCTGTCGCTCCAGTCAAATTTTTCAGGAAGCAGTCGCGCCTCAGGAGCGTTGTAACCAAGCGTGTAGAGCAGCGTATGGGCCATATCAGCCTGGAAGCCGATAGTCTCCGGTCTGTCCGTGGCCTCCATCGTATCAATCATGGCTTTCCAACTATGCATGCCGCCCCAGCAGATTTCGCCCTCGGCGGCGAGGCGTTCGCCGTACGTTTCGGCGACATCGCACGCCTCGCGGAAGGTCTGAGCGATGAGCTGTGTATTGCCCCTTGGATCCTTGGCCCAGTCCTCGACGCCCGTCGCAGAATCGATGCGGACCACGCCGGATTTGCGTATGCCCAGTTCGCGAAGCTGTTTGCCGATTTCGCAAGCTCTGCGGACGACCTCGACGAAACGCTTTCGCTCGTCCGGGCCGCCCATGGCCGAGCCGCCGCCGACTGGCGGCCAAACCGGCGCAACAAGCGAACCCACCGCGAGACCCATGCCGCCGATCTTGTCGGCGAGCTTCTTGATGTCGTCGCGAGAAGAATCGATGCTTGTATGCGGGTCGGCGAGGAAGAGATCGACACCATCGAATTTCACGCCGTCGACGTTTGCCGCTGCCGTCATTCTCAGCATGTCGTCGAGGCTGATCGGCGGTTCCGAATCTGACCCTTTGCCGACAAGTCCAGGCCACATTGCATTGTGCAGCTTGGGATAATTGTTCTTCTCCGCCATTCCTTGCTCCTCCCTATGTTCTCGATCGCGGCGGATCATAATTCGTCCGCCCAAGATCATTCTCATTCAAGTCACGGGACATTATCCCGTACGAAAATGTCGATACGGATGCGATTCTGGTCGGCGATGATCGGCTCGCCCGAACAATGAGCGAGGAGGATCCGTGCGGCTGATCGGACCTCGTGACCCGGACTCTGGTTGATCACAGCGTCCATGACATTGCGCATCAGAAGGCGGCGCGAGTCGGCGGTCAATTCGTGCGCGACAAAAACAACATCCGTGGCCCGACCCGAGGCTTCGAGCGCTGAGGCGACGCCCGCGCTGCGCGAACCAATACTGTAAAGCGCGACCAAATCCGGATTTTCTTCGAGGATCGCCGCTGCGGCCCGTTGACCGGTGTCATCGTCGTCCCGGTTTTCGCGTGCGGGGAGTACCGACAGCGCCGGGAATTCCTCCAGAAGGATATTCTGGAAACCGAAGTAACGCTCGGCATGCGCGCGCAGCGCCAAAGAGCCGGCGATGACGCCAACAGTGCCGCGTCGTGCGCCGACAAACCGGCCGACGAGAGAGCCGGCGGTGCGCCCAGCCGCCACATTATCGATGCCGACGTAGCGAAGACGCCGTGAATTCGGAGCGTCCGACACCAGCGTCACGACAGCGATTCCTTGATCCATCAAATCGTCGATCGCGCCGCGCACGCGCGGATGATCCAAAGCGACCACGGCGACGCCGTCAAACTCGCGGGCCTTTGTCTCGAGCGCCACCGCAAGCGTTTCCGGATCAAACACGTCCACAAAGAATGTATCGACCGAAGCGCGTTGACTATCGAGCCAGTCGGCGACGTGCTTTGCCTGTTGACCAAGGTTGGCCATGAACGGATTGGCGCCGGCGGGCAGGAGGAAACAGAACCGCAAAGCGCGGCCGCGCGCCAACCGGCCGGCCAATGGATCAGGTCGATAACCGAGCTTGCGTATCGCCGCTTCGACGCGCGCCACCGTCGGCTCGCGTACGCCAGCCCGCTTATTGATAACGCGATCGACAGTGGCGGTAGAAACGCCTGCCTCCCGCGCGACATCGTCCAATCGTGCGCGTATTGTCATTTGCCCCTGAGCCAAACTCTGCCATCAAGTTTTGATGAACGCAAATCATCCGCCGATGCCTTCGCCTCATAAAGCTGCGGCGATGGCCTCCAGCGCGTCGGCGACCGCGACCGCGCCTGGGTCGGAAACGCCGAGAAGGGTAGCCGATGCGAGATAGCTCGAGCGGCCGATGCCCGCACGCGCCATCTGGGCCGTGGCGTTCGCGCCGTCCCGCGCCGCTTTGGCCGCGGCGGCGACGCTCCCCTTTGTCTGCAGGGATTTGACGGCCGGCGCCAGGGCGTCGACCATTGTTCGATCGCCGTCCTTTGCGCCTCCATAAAACTGCAAGCGTGCGAGGCCAGCCGCGAAGGCTTGAGGCCAGGGCTCGCCAGCGGTCAGAGCCGCGCCCATCGCCTCCGCGAGAATGGACAGAAGAACGCCGCTCGAGCCGCCCATGGACGTGGCGATGCGTTTGGACACCGCGCGACACATCGCGCCGTGATCGGCGAGCGGCATCTTGTCGATATCTCTCAAGACGAGGCGGGCGCCGCTGGCGAATGTCGAGCCGGTGTCGCCGTCGCCGATTTTCGCGTCCAATGCATTGAGTTCGTTTTCGCGGTCGATAAGCGCGTTACAGAGCGAAGTGAGGACCGCGCGCGTATGGGGCTCATTGCTTGCAGGCTGATCATCGTCGCGTTTGGCGCTTCTCAGAGGAACCGGCGTTCCGGCTGATGGGGCATGGAAAGACGGCCACGCAGCGACGTCGCATTCCGACGTCAAGGCCGCGGCGAGATCCGCGTCGAGCGGAAGGGCGGAAATTGAAAAGCCTTTCATGTCGAGCGAAGTCACCAAGCGGGCAGGGCCGCCGATCAATCCGGCCCGCGCGCCAAGAGCGGTCGCGACAATCGCCTTGGTCATCGCGAGCATTTCGATATCAGGCGCGCCGCCGAGATTGTTGATCATCAGCGCCAGGGAACCTTCGCTTGGCAGAAATCGCGCCAGCCGCATGGTCATCAGGTCTGCCAAAGCGTCGATCGTCGCAAGGTTGATCGTTTCGAATCCGGGTTCGCCGTGGATGCCGAGACCAAGTTCGGCTTGCCCTTCGGCCAGTCGCGCAGCATGGGGCGGATGGCCGGGGATCGAGCAGGTCGACACGGCGACGCCGAGGCTTTTGGCCGTTTGCGCCGCTTTGCGCGCGACCGCAGCGACAACGTCCAGATTGGCGCCGGATTGCGCGAAGTGTCCGGCGATTTTTTCGACGAACATCACGCCAGCGACGCCGCGCGGCTGAGCAAAATTCTCTAGCGCAACGTCGTCGGCCACGATCACCGACTCGACCTTCAGGCCTTCAGCGCGGGCGCGTTCGACCGCAAGGCCAAAATTCAGGCGGTCGCCTGAATAATTCTTGATGATGACGAGACATCCGGCTGGCCCGGTCACGGCGCAAATAGCTTCGTACACCGCCTCCACGGTTGGTGAGGCGAAGACTTCGCCGCACACCGCGGCGGTCAACATGCCCCGGCCGACGAAGCCCGCATGGGCTGGCTCATGACCGGATCCGCCCCCGGCGACCAGGGCGACCTTTGTTTTGTCCCAGTCGGCGCGGAGGACAACTTTTACGCCAGGAAATCCGTCGAGCCGCGTCAGCGCGCCCGGCTTCGCGCTAAGGATGAGACCGTCAATGGCTTCTGTAACCAGCGTCTCGCGGCTATTGAGGAAATGAGACATGCGGAACGTCCTTATCGGCCGAAACGGATTTTCGCGTGGAGTTTACTGTGGCTCATCGGCGCACCTAACCCGAAAGCGTGCCAAAAGTGGCGCCGCGCAACAGGTGCCGCTGCAAGACGAAGACAACGACAAGAATGGGCGCGAGATAGATCGTGCCAATCGCAGCGAAGACGCCCCAATCAACGCCGACATCAGCGCCCACGACCCTGACCATGGCGACAGGGACGGTACGTGTGTCCTGGCCCGTGAGGAGCAGGCTGAAGAGGAAATCGTTCCACGTAAAGACGAAGGCGATCATCGCCGTCGCGGCGATCCCGGCGCTGATCTGCGGGAGGCATATTTTCGAGAAAATCGCAAAATGGGAACAGCCGTCGAGCCAAGCCGCTTCCTCGATCTGAGTGTTCAATTCGTCAAGAAAGCTTCGTAGCATCCAGATCGAGAAGGGTAGATTGAATGCCGTATAAACCAGGATAATGCCGACATAAGAGCCGCCAAGGCCGCTCAGTCGAAACAGCAAATAAAGCGGCACGATCAGCGTCAGCGGCGGCATCATCCGCAGCGCTAGCACATAAAACATGTAGTAGTCGCGTCCCGGGACGCGCAGTCGCGAAAAGCCATAGGCGGCGAGCGCGCCCAGCGCCAAGGCGAGGCTCACGCTAACGGCGGCGATGAAGACGGAGTTGAAAATATTGCGTTCAAATCCTGTCGAGAAAATCTGCGATCCATCAGCGGAGAGGTGATGAAAGATCGCCCAATAATTGTCGAAGGTCGGGGAAAAGAAAAATTTCGGCGGCTGCGCCATAATGTCGACGCGCGATTTGAAAGCCGCAAGGATCATCCAAAGAACGGGCGCGAAATAGAGGAGAGCGATGAGGCACGCCACTGCGAGCCGTCCCCAAGCAGGCTTTTCTTTGAGAAGAGTCTCGCGCCCCATCCTTGTTCAGTCTCCGAGACGGCGCTGGCGGACGAGACGGAAATAAATGTGCGTGAGAATGATAATAACAAAGAGGCTAAAGTTGCCTATGGCGGAGGCGCGACCAGATTCGAACAATACAAAAGCCGTATCGTAGGTTTCCGCCGCTACAGTCTCTGTCGCCGTGCCTGGACCACCGTTGGTGATCGTATAGACGAGATCGAACATGTTGAAGGATTCGATCGTCCGGAACAGGAGCGCAAGCATGAGAACGCCGCGAATCGATGGTAGGACCACGGCGATGAACCTTCTCAAAGGCGTCGCCCGGTCGATTTCGGCCGCTTCATGTAAGTATGACGGCACGCTTGCAAGCCCCGCGAGCAGCATCAGCATGACGAAGGGCGACCACATCCACGCGTCCGCGATGATGAGGCTGAGACGCGCGGAGAAAGGCGTCCCAAGCGGTACGAATTTTTCCCCGGTCAGGGGGCTGACCAGTGCGCTGACAATGCCGAAAGTCGGATCATAGAACAGGCTGAAAAACGTGCCGACAGCGACCGTGGAGAGAAGCATCGGCGCTAAAATGAGCATCAGGACGAAGCGGCGACCTGGAAAGGGCTTGTAAAAAACGACGGCCAGCGCCGCGCCGATGAGCATCTGCAATCCGACGCTGCAGGCGATCAGTATCCCTGAATTGAGAAAATGCTCCCACAGATCGTCATCGGTGAAAAGATCGATATAATTGCCAAAGCCAAGAAAGTGCGGCGGTGAATGCGGGCGATCCGCACGGAAATGATAAAAGGAAATCCCGATCGACCAAAGCAGCGGAACGAGGTTGATTGCGGCCAAGACGGCGAGGGCGGGCGCGACAAATGGCGCTGCGGAGGCCTCCCCCATGCCGTACCGATGCGGCGATGTTGCGATTCGAGAGGCTATTGTCGGCAAAGCGCGGTGCATAGCCGCCGCCAGTCCCCCACAAGCGCGGATCGACGCAAATCGGGCCTGTTCCTCCGCAGGCCGAGAGCAAGCTGAGCCGTTTTTCTGGTTGGCGTCAATCAGATTTTGACGAAAAGACGGCGAGCGAAGGCTTGACAACTGATTTACTAGCATGACACTTTTTTTGAAAAGCGCGTGTTTGCCCAATCGGGGGACCGTCGAGACGGGGATTGGAACGCGCGTCGCGGACGGGCTGCCGTAACCGGCTGCTCGTGTGATAGGGACATGGCTCGAACGCATCGGCGCATGAAGCTATTTGCGATAGATTGAGGTTCGGACGTCGGTGGGGGTGGGCGCGTCATGCGACTTGAGATCAACGACGTTCATAGAAGCTTCGCGGCGGTCGAGGCCCTGCGCGGCGTTGATCTGACAGTCGAATCTGGAGAATTCTTCGCCATCCTAGGACCGAGCGGCGCCGGCAAGACGACGCTATTACGCACCATCGCCGGCATCGATCGCCCGAGTCAGGGGACGATCCGTCTCGATGGGCGTGATCTTTCAGAAATTCCGGTGCGTTCGCGGGACACCGCGATGGTGTTCCAGACATTCGCGCTCTATCCGCATCTCTCGACCTTCGACAATCTCGCTTATCCGTTACGCGAGGCGCGGGTGACCAAGGCCGAGGTCGTCCGCCGCGTCGGCGAAGTCGCGGAAATGCTACGGCTTACGCATACGCTGACGCGCAAGCCCGGAACTTTGAGCGGCGGCGAACAGCAGCGCTGCGCTATCGGACGCGCGTTGGTCAGGCGTCCGCGCCTGCTGCTGCTCGATGAGCCTCTGACCAATCTCGACGCCAAGTTGCGTCACGATACGCGCGCCGAGCTGAATCGACTCCATCGTGATCTCGGCTCGACGACGATCGTTTACGCGACGCCTGATCAACTAGAGGCTTTGAGCATGGGCCGTCGCGTCGGCGTTTTGCGCGAGGGACAGATCGTACAAGTTGCGACGCCGCGTAATCTCTACACGTCGCCCATCGACAATTTCGTTGCGACGCTGGTCGGCGATCCTCAAATCAATCTTCTGCCGGCGACCCTGCAAAAAGCTGACGGCAGGACCACGCTTGAGCTTCCTTTTGGCGCCGTGGACGCTTCGCCTTGGGCGAAGTCGCTCGACGATTTCGCGGCGCGATCCGAATTCACGGTCGGGGTGCGACCGCAGGACGTCTCGAAAGTCGACAATCAGGACGCCGCGCCTTTGCGCTTTCCGGTCCGCGTTGCGCTCACTGAACCGCTCGGCGACGTCACCATTCTCAATGTGCTGGCTGGAAACGCGCGGCTGAAAATGATTCTGCCGCAGGAGCGCGCCGAGCGCATTCGAGTCGACGATGAATTCGACTGCACTTTGGCTGTGCAAA
Organism: Roseiarcus sp.; assembly: GCA_030153205.1. Taxonomy (GTDB): domain Bacteria; phylum Pseudomonadota; class Alphaproteobacteria; order Rhizobiales; family Beijerinckiaceae; genus Roseiarcus. The sequence continues at coordinate 9,187 of JASLHV010000386.1, forward strand.
GCCTTCATCTATTCGCCCGGGAAACAGGAACGGCCATTCGTCGGGACGGGGCGACCGCGACGGCCTGACGCACGATCCGCGTCAAGGACAAGAGCCGAGAATTGAAGCTTGTTGGTTGATCCAACGGGAGGGAAAAGGAATGCGTAATCTCAAGATTACAGCGGCGACAACATTCGCCGCTGCGATGGCGATGGTCGGAGTCAGCTTTATGCCGACGACGGCGATCGCCAAGGATATCGTCATCAATATGGCTGCGCCGGACTGGCTGCCGACTCGCTTCATGCAGGAGGAGTTCGACAAGACCTACAAAGCGCAGTCCGGCAACAACGTGAAGCTTGTCATCGACTTCATCCCGTGGGGAAGCTTCTATCAACGCGTCGCCGCCTCACTGTCGTCTGGTGAGAAAAAGTACCAGATGATCGTCACGGACAGCCAATGGTTGGGCGATTTCGTCGAAGGCGGGCACTATCTGAAGCTGAACAAATACATCGATGCGGATCCGCAGTTGCAGGCGATCATTCAGGACCTGCATCCGGTTCTTTTGTCGACGTCGTCCTCCTATCCCTACAAGTCGAAGAACTATTACGGCTTCCCGCAGTTCCCCGACAATCTCGTGACCGCTTTCCGTAAAGACATCTTCTGCAACGCGACGGAACGCGCCAATTTCTTGAAGCAGTACGGTCAGACCTTGCCGTGCTACTACAATGAATGGGAAGACGTCGACTGGGATCGCTACGAGAAGATCGGCAAGTTCTTTCAACGCAAGAAGGGCGATAAGCTCGGCGACGGCGTTGCCGACGACGACTTCTACGGGATCGCCTATCAGGCCGGGAAGCCCTATGACTTCGCCTCGATGCAGGTCAACGGCTTCATCTGGCAGAACGGCGGCGACATCTGGGACGAGACTTCGACCAAGCCGGCCCTCGGCGTCGTCAACTCCGACAAGGCGATCTCCGCCTTTGATCACTATCTAAGCCTGCTGAAATACATGCCGCCGGTCGCCAAGACCGGGCAGATGGACATTTTCGTCGTTCAGGACCTCTACATGCAGGGCAAGGTCGGCGCTATCGTCGACTGGGTCGGCGTGATGGGTCCGGTCCTCGACGCGAAATTGTCCAAGGTCTCGGACAAGACGGGCTTTGCTGAACCACCGGGGACCCGTCAGGGCGATGGCGCGATCAGCCGTTGGTCGAACATCGGCGGACAACCCTTCGTCCTCACCACCTGGAACAACGACGACGTGGTCAAAGAGTCCCTCGACATCGTGAAATGGTGGCTGTCGAAGCCGGTTCAGGAGAAGTTCGTCAAGAGCGGCGGCCAGTCCGGCATGCTGAGCGTGATGGACAATCCGGCCTATGCGACTTGGGCGCCCTACAACCGCGCCTATCTCGACAATTATCAATGGCAGAAGGACGTCTGGCACATTCCTGAGTTCTTCCCATTGCTGACCGAGCAGCAGGAGCAGGTCGACAAGGCCGTCACGGGCCAGATCAGCGCCAAGCAGGCGTTGGACACGGTCGCCGCGTTCCAAGACAAACTGCTGCGTGAGGCTGGCCGCATCAAGTAAGCTGATCGCCACGCAATGAGGCCGCTCGTCCAAGGACGGGCGGCCGTCTCGAACCTTAGCAGGATACCGGTCTTCGCATGTCGCGGGACCATTGTTCCGTCGCATCGAATGGCTTTTTGATGACTGTTACCGCGTCGACCGCCCGTCCCACCGCTGAAGCCCGTTCGCGCAGCGGCCCGATCGCTTGGCTTATGAGCCCCGACCGACGTGGACCGCTTCTCATCGCTCCGGCGATCGCCACCTTGCTGATCGTCAACATCTTTCCTTTGATGTGGTCTTTCGGGCTCAGTTTCTTCGAATACAAGGCCAATCGCATCACGCCGCCGGTGTTCAAGGGCCTCGCCAACTATGCCGATCTCTTCACCGATCCGGAGATTTGGGCGCGCTTTCAAAACACGGCGATCATCGTTGTTGGCAGCGTCGCATTGCAGCTCGTCGTTGGTTTTTTCCTCGCACTGCTCTTCGCCCAGGAATTTCCGCTCAGACGCTATCTCTTGATGCTCGTGCTGAGCCCGATGATGCTTTCGCTGAGCGCGGTCGGCGTGTTCTTCAAATTATTCTACGATCCAACCCTCGGCTTCATTAGCCGCATCATCTCGATGTTCACGCAGGACACGTTCGTGATCCTGTCGACGCCGACGCGCGCGATCATCGCCATCGTCGTCGCCGACGCGTGGATGTGGTCGCCCTTCGTCATGCTTCTTGTGCTCGCGGGTCTCGTCAGCGTGCCCAAGTATCTTTACGAAGCGGCTGAGATCGACCGCGCGGGGCCGTGGCGGCGTTTTCGCACGATAACCTTCCCTTACATCAAGAGCCTGCTGCTTCTGGCCTTGCTGTTCCGCACGATCGAGACGTTCAAGATATTCGACATCGTCTATCTCTTGACCGAAGGCGGCCCCGGCTCTTCGACCGAGACCGCTTCCGTCTATGTCTACCGGCTGGCCTTTCAATTCTTCCGCACCAGTCAGGCCTCGGCGCTCGGCTATGTGATGCTATTTGCCGTGATCGTGCTGACCAGCCTTTATCTCTACGGCATCCAATCGCGCAAAGAGGTCGAGATTTAAATGGCCAGGGTAAGCAGCAATCGCGGCATCGGCCGAAAGGGTTGGCTTTATACGCTCGGCGCCGGCGTCGTAAGCCTCGCCTATTTCTTCCCAGTCTTCTACATCATTTCGACGGCGTTCAAGACCCGCGTTGACGCGCTGGCCATGCCAATCCGGTTCATTTTCACACCGACGCTGGATAATTTCTACTCCGTGTTCGTACGCGCGTCGACCGAAGGCGGAGCAGGAACTGAGACCGGCTTCGGGCTCTATTTTTTCAACAGTGTGTTCATCGGCGGCAGCAGCGTCTTTATCGCCCTGATCATTGGCACGGCTGCCGCCTATGGTTTCTCGCGGTTTCCACTGCGCGGCAACGATACTTATCTCTTCATCATCCTGACGACGCGGATGCTGCCGCCGATTATTGCGATCATCCCGATCTTCGTCCTTTTCCGCGTTTTCTCGCTCAGTGGCTCGTATACGGGCATTATCGCGCTCTACACGGCGTTCAATCTGCCGTTCTCGATCTGGATGGTGAAAAGCTTTTTCGACGACCTCGACCGCGACATCGAGGATGCTGCGCGTATGGACGGAAGCTCCGAATGGAGCGTGTTCTGGAAAATCTGCCTTCCGCAAATCATGGCGGGCCTGGCGGCGACTTTCGTCTTCGCGGTCATTCTCACCTGGAACGAATTCCTGTTCGCGCTCATGTTGACCGGAACCCAAACACGCACGGTGCCGGTTGCATTAGCACGCACGATCGGCGGGCAAGTTGGCGTTGACTGGGGGTTGATGAGCGCAATCGAGACGCTTTTCATCATACCCGTCGTGATCGTGACGTTCTTGCTGCAGGGCCAGCTCTTGCGCGGCGTCACCTTCGGCACAATCAGAAAGTAGCAATAGGTTCATGTTCGATATTCGACTTTCGAAACTTACGAAGCGTTTCGACAACGATCTCGTCGCGGTCGACCAAGTTGACTTGACCGTCAATGAGGGGGAAGTCATGTGCCTGCTTGGCCCTTCGGGCTGCGGCAAAACGACGACGCTTCGTATGATCGCTGGCCTCGAATCGGCGACGAGCGGCGACATCATGATCGCTGGAAAAAGGGTCAACGACCTGCCGACACGCGAGCGGAACGTCGCCATGACGTTCCAATTCTATGCGCTCTACCCAAGCCTCAGCGTCGAGGAGAATCTCGCCTATCCGCTTCATGCTGACAAAATGACCAAAGCGCAGATCGCGGAGCGCGTCGGGCGCGTGGCGGGGGCTTTGGACCTTAAGAGCGTATTGCAGCGAAAGCCGCACCAACTCGGCGAGGGCGAAAAGCAGCGTGTCGCCGTCGGCCGTTCGATTGTCCGCGAGCCGACGTGCTTTTTGTTTGATGAGCCGCTGAGCCGCCTCGACATTCAACTCCGTCAGACAATGCGAACTCAGATCAAAGAGATTTTAACGACGCTCGACAAGCCAACGGTGATCGTCACGCATGATCAGATCGAGGCGCTTACCATGGCGGATCGGATCGCCGTGATGCGCGCTGGCAAGGTCGAGCAGGTTGCGACGCCGGACGATCTCTTTTCAATGCCTGCAAATGTCTTCATCGCGAGTTTCATCGGCACGCCGCAAATGAACTTGATCGATGCGGAGCTGATCGGCGTTGGACCGTCTGGGGCCGATGGATGGGTCGATGCAAAGTTCCGCGCGCTGGGCGAAGAGATAAGCGAAAGCGTGCGCGGCGGCGTTGCGGATTTGCCGCTAGGCGGCAAGGTAAAGCTCGGCGTCAGGCCGCGCAGCTTCGAATTTGCCAGCCGGGACACCAAGAACGCTCTTCATGCCGTCGTCGACATTATTGAGCCCATGGGCGCTGAGACTCTCGCGCATCTCGTCGAGAGCGGACAGGATTTGCGTTGCGTCGTGCCCTACACGACCGAACTATCGGTTGGCGAAAGAGTCAGTGTTCGCGCCAAGCGAAGGCAATTGCATGTTTTCGACTCAGCCGGCCTGTTGGTGGAGTAAGAAATGCAAGCGAATGAAAATACGCCCTCGGCCGGCGGCATGACCGCCGCGCAAGCCAAGGCGGTCGAATATACGATCGTCGGCTTTAGCGTGTTGTCGTTGGTGCTGGTGTTCCAACCGTTTTCCCTGACCTTGTTCACCGTTGGGGCGGCGCTCGTCGTCTTAATGGGGCTCGCCTTCAACCTCGTTCCACTTTGCCAACCTGGCCGGCGAATCAGTTCGCTCGTGAAAGCGGTCATCGTCATCGCCGTCATCTTCGTCGTGGTGACTCTGTTGGCGCTCGGCTCGGCCATTCTCTATTCAATCTATCTGAGCGCTGATTGAGCGTAGTCAATCATAGGGCTGCAGTCGTAGCCGTGGCAGGAGGTAGGAATATGTCTGGCAAAAAGATTCTGATGCTGACGGGAGAGTTCAGCGAGGAATACGAGATTTTCGTCTTTGAGCAGGCGATGCATGCTGTTGGTCATAAGGTTGACGTCGTTTGCCCGGACAAAAAGGCGGGCGACAATATCAAGACGTCGCTGCATGATTTTGAGGGCGATCAGACCTACACGGAAAAACTCGGGCACCTCTATACGTTGAATAAGACCTTCGCCAAAGTGAAGCCTGAGGAATATGATGCGGTTTATGTCGCGGGCGGACGCGGCCCGGAATATATTCGTATCGACAAGCGCGTCCAGGATATCGTCCGCCACTTCCACGACGCGCATAAGCCGATCTTTACGATCTGCCACGGCGTTCAAGTGCTGATGGCGGTCGATGGCGTCATCAAAGGTCGCCGCGTGGCGGCGCTGCAATATTGTGAGCCGGAAGTTCGGCTTGCAGGCGGCATCTATGTGGATGTCGAGCCGACAGGCGCTTGCTCCGACGGTAATCTTGTTTCCGCCAAGGGCTGGCCGGGACTTGCGGCTTTCATGCGCGAATGCCTAAAAGTTCTTGGCACGACGATTCATCACGGCGAGACGGTCAAGGGACCTGTCCGGAAGGTCGCGTGACCGTCTGAGGATGACGGCCAGGCGCGTTCGGCGCGCCTGGCGCATTAACGACTTGCGCCTGCGATTTCGTTAAAAGCCGTGAGTAAAGCCTCGACGAAATCGGGATCATTGATCGCGCAAGGGAGGTTGAGCAGCTTTCGATTGGGGCCAGGTTGGAAGGTAGCTTCTATGGCCTCAAAGAGGGCGCCGTCGGCTGCCGGATCGTGAAAGGTCTTGCCGGGCGCATCGATCAGGGAGACGCCGGCGATTGGGAGCAGAAAGCGTACCGGCCCATCCATAAGATTGAGGCGCTCCGCTATCCAATTCCCAATCTTGGCGTTCTCTTCCGCCGTCGTTCGCATGAGCGTGACCTGCGGATTGTGTATGTAGAGATTGCGACCACGATAGCGCTCTGGTACGGTTTCGATGGGCCCGAAATTGACCATGTCAACTGCGCCGACTGAACCAACATAGGGAATTTTTCTGCGGATAAACGCTCCAAAACGATCCGGCGAACACGGGAGCACGCCGCCGAAGAGAAAATCCGCAACTTCAGTTGTCGTGATGTCCAGCGCTCCGACAAGGAGCCCCGAGTCGACCAGCGCCTCCATCGATCGTCCGCCGACGCCAGTGGCGTGAAAAACCAGACAATCGTAATGGCTCTCCAAGGCGCGCGCGGTTGCCTGAACGCAAGGCGTTGTGACGCCGAACATCGTGAGGCCAATCGCCGGCTTTATATCTTTCGGCGGGTCGCGTCGGAATGCGATCATGCCTGCGAGCGCATGAGCGGCATTCGAAAGCACACGCTCGGAAATCCGATTGATGCCGGATACATCGGTCACCGAATGCATCATCGTCATATCGGAGGAGCCCACATAATGGGCCACATCGCCCGAAGCCATCGTCGATACGATGATTTTCGGAAGTCCAACGGGAAGCGCTCGCAGGCCCTTCGCCAGCAACGCCGTGCCGCCGCCTCCGCCTGCGCCGACGACGCCGCCGATATCGTCTCGAGACATAAGAAAATGCGAGAACGCCTCAGCCATTGCGGTGATGGCGCTGCCACGATCGCCGGTGAATACCGCGTCGACGCCCATCGGATGGAAGCTTGCCACTTGGTGAGGCGCAACGTTCGCCTGCGCCGATTGCCCGGATGTCGAAAGATCTACCGTGGTCGTTTCAACGCCCGCGTCTTCGAGGCAGGACTTCAAAAAGAGGAGTTCGCGCCCTTTGGTGTCGAAAGTGCCCGCGATATAGGCGACACGCCTCGTCGTGCGATCACGCTCCATAGGCGCGCCCTCCACTCTGTGTGTAACACCATCAACGCATGAATCCCGCGCCGGCGGAAACCGATTTTCAGCGCGACTGTTGGCGCATCCAATCCATCGTATGTTCGAAGGAAATGATGCCGGCATCCGAACCAAGGCCAGTCGCCACCAAGGCCGCCGCGGCTTGCGCAAAGCGAACGGAAGCTTCGGGATCCATCCTGTGATGCAGCGCGGCGATAAAGCCGGCGTCGAAAGCGTCGCCGCAACCGGTCGTATCGACGACATCGATGGGGTAGGCGGGGGCGCGCAAACGGGTTCCATCGCGGTGCGCATAAAAAGCGCCTTCCCCGCCGAGCGTGAGGACGCAACAAGCGACGCCCTTGTCGAGATAAAATCTGGCGCAATCCTCCGGCGTTTTAAGGCCGGACATGTCCCTCGCCTCCTCGATCGAAGGCATGAAATAATCGATGAAGGGGAGGAGCGGCTTGACGATTTTGATTGTCTCCGCCGTAGCGGCGATGAGGTCGAAGGTGACGATACGACCGCGCGCTTTGGCTTCAGCGAGGAGCGCACGGCTTCTTTCGCCGTCGAGCTTGCGCAGCAATCCTGTGCCGCCGAGATGGACGATCGGCGCGTCCAACGCTTGGTCATATAGGGACGACGGCAGGTCGAAATGATCGGAGGCCCCGCGAACATGGAGCGCCGGCCGTTCGCCCGACGGGCGCACGTTCAGAATTGTCGCCGAGGTCGGAACGCCTTTCAGGCGTTGCATCGCGGATGTGTCGACGCCGAATTTTTGCAGCGTGGCGAGAACGAAGTCCGCCTTTTCGTCGTCGCCCACCGCGCCCACGGCGAGGCTCTTAAGCCCGAGTTTCGCCGTGTCGACGACAGTCCCGCCCGCTGTGCCCGCAACCGTCAGGCGAATCTCCTCGATAAACTCAACGTTCCCGCCCGGCGGGATCGCCGTCACTGGACGGCCCAGTACGTCCAGAATGAATAATCCAATGACAGAGACATCGTAGCGCATGAAATCTCCCGTATTCCAACGAGAAACGGCGGCGGCGAAGAGATTGTCGACAGGCTCAGCAATGAGACGATAGCAAGGCGGCGTGATCGTCGACAAGGGCATGAACGGCGGCCAGCACAAAGCAAGAATCAGCGGCGTCCGCCTGATCGTTAACCACCTCTTAAATACGGACCGTCATATGGTCGCTTCAAAAAGATCAGCGCAACGCGCTGATTCGCTATTCGTCGTGAGCGAGCTTTTCTGGGGATGCGTCTAAAGGGCCACAGTCGTGTGACGGACGAATCGGTTAGTGCGAAAACACGTATTCAGAGGGGCTTTCGAGATGCCGTGGTCTACGAAATTTGCAAACCCGATAGCGCTTAGCGATGGCCGGCAGTTGATGACGTTGGACGACGCCGCCGAACTTGTTATGGGTCTTCCCGACGCCCGTTTGCACAAACCTGTTTGGGTCAAGGCAATCGACGTCCTTATCGACGCATCCGACGACGAAGCGCCGGCAGCCGCAATCGAAGAGGCGGAAGCCAAGCTCGCAGTCGCATTCAAATTCGAGGGATTGATCGAATAGCGCCCGCGCGGTCGCCCCTAAACTGGTCGGGTATCCCGCTCGAGGGCGGCTCTTGTTCGCGCGACATTTGCCGCCAATCTGATAGAAAGGACTTCTGTCTATCAGCGCTAGGGCGAACGAGTGACGACGATC
>JASLHV010000404.1 GCA_030153205.1 Roseiarcus sp.
CATGAGAATGATGGAGGGAGCGGTCGCGGCCTTTGCGAGAAAAGTTAAGGCAACGAACGTAAACCCCGCGATGGATTCGTGGGACCACATAGCAGGTAGGATCAACGCCGCGATCAATCTATTGTCTTCTCGAACTCCAAACAGCAAAGCAAAAAAGGAAAAATTAAGTGCAATCGCAGCTCACTTAAACACAGTGAGAATTGCCTGGCGAAATCCGACAATGCACCCGAAACGCATCTATACATTGGTACAGGCGCAAGACGTTTTTAACGCGGCGAAAGCGTTCATGATAGATTTGACAGAACTTATATAACTTGCATCAAATAGCCTACTGCTAGTTGTGCGCGGGATTGTCCGTGATCAGCGATTTGAAAACTTAACGCCATCACCCACACACCACCCTGTAGAATGCGCGAGATACGGTATCTCCCCCCTCACACCCCAACCTCCGAGCCTGCTGGATTGCCTCGTCGCCCTTCGGGCTCCTCGCAATGACGGCGTGTAAGTCTAAACTCTCGTGAACCCGTCGTCGCTCCAATCCTCGCTGCCGACGCCGTGATGGACGAAGAACAATCCGTCCGGATCGTATTTGTCTTTGACCGCGCGAAGCCGGGCATAGTTCGATCCCCAAAATGCCTCCCGCCACGACGAATTGAAATAATTGCTCTCTGAGACATAGGAGCCTGGGTTCGGCGCGACGGTACGGAGCAGGGCTGTGGCGGCATCGATCGTTTGCGCGTCTGCACGCGCTTTCGCCACGTCGACGGCGGGCCGTGGGAGGCCCGGATAATGCGGGCCTTCGCCGTCGGCGATGATCGCCAGAGCGAAAGCTTCCGTCATTGCCGGATTGGTCGCCGTGTCCCTGGCGGCCGTGATCGCTTCGTCCGGCGCGCCCGCCAATCCCTTGTTGAAATGCAGGTCTATTTTTTTTCGCCGACTGGCGGCGAAAATCGCGTCGGCGAGGCGCGTTTGCTCGGCCTCCTGCAGCAAGGATGCCGGCAGCCAAAGCGACTCGTAGCCGTGCAGGAACATGCCGACCTGATCCTGGTCGCCGCGCCACCAGCCATGATAGTTCGGCGCGCCGGGACGGGTGTCGGCGATCATGAATCGATTGCCATCGACGTTCCAAAAGCGCCGCGCCGGTGCGGCGCCGGCGCCATGGACGCCGGTGAATGAATAATCCTGCGGCGATGCGGCGACCCAGTCGAAAAAGGGGCGCCAGGCTGCATTGGCCTGCGCGCTGTCGAGGCCCTGGCAGACCATGAAAAGGGTGAGCACGTTGTTGGAGTCGAATGCCACTTGCTCGCCCCAATGCGGATTGAACAGCGATTCTGCATAGAAGGCGAAGAAGCGCGCGATGAGGCGACGAAAGGCGTCGTCGGATTGCGCCTTGACGCCGCCCCAGGCGGCGCCGAAATATTCCGGCAGATCATGAGTGCGCAATGTCAGTTTGGTGATGACGCCCCAGCTTCCGCCGCCGCCGCCTTTGATCGCCCAGAAGAGATCGGCATTGGTACACGCGTTGGCGATGCGCACCGCGCCATCCGCCGTGACGATCTCCGCCTCGAGAAGTCCCCCGGCGGCCGTACCGAAGCCTTTCGAAAAAGTACCAAAGCCGCCGCTTTGGACAAGACCAGCGACGCCGACATCGGCGCAGCCCCCGCCTTGCACGTAACGGCCGGCCTCGCTGGTGACGGCGTGATAGAGATCGATCCAGACGGCGCCGGCTTCGGCGGTCACGGCGGGAACAGCCGCAATCTTTCCGTCGCAACCTTGCGGCGTGAAAGCGTCATGCACCGTCACTTTGTTCATGGCCCGCGTCCAGACCAGCAGCGAGTCCGGCGCGTTCGACGTCCCTTGATAGCTATGGCCGGTTCCCTTGACGACGAGGCGAAGATTGTTATCGCGCGCGAAATTCACCGCCGCGGCGACGTCGCTGGTCGAGCGCGCCTTCACCGCATAGGCGCTCGAGGCGGGCGTCCATGCATCGAGCCAGCCGGAGACTTGGGTTCCGCCAGGCTGATCGCCGAGATAGAAGGGATTGCGAATGTTGCCGACCGCGTCGGCGCAAGTCGCGCCGTCAGGATCGGCGGCGCAAGCGCCAAAGGGAGGCGGCGCGGCGATCAGATTGCCGCCGACCGCTTCATTGAGCTTGGCCCAGCTTTCAGAGCTCGGCCATGCGGCGTCGCTCGGCCGTACTCGTGTGACTCTCGGCGCCGCGACAGCCCTTGTCGCCAATCGTGACAGAAAATCAGGTTGCAGGGCGATGGCCGCCGCCATCCCTTTGATCAAATTTCGTCTGTGCATCTTGATCACCTTTGCCCTTCGCGGTTCGGCCCCTTAATCTAACGCAGCCAGAGATGAGACCGAGCCTCCCGATACCTGCTGAACGAGCCGGTTATTCCAGACGGGCTGCGCCCCAGGAAGAGCCGGGTGATGGCGCGCGCCGCTTCGGTGACGGCTGGCGGCGACTTGGGATCAGCGGCGAGCCTTTCGGGACGAGCGGCGTCGCGCGTCGCGTGTTCTTCCACTGCTATGTGGGCACTATGGTCGTGGCCGGCGCCATTTGCGCGATCAATGTCATCACCACGCGGCATGAGGAGCCGCAATTCGGCCTGGTCGCTCCCATCATCTGGGAGGGGACAAGCTGGCTGACTTTCACCCTCTTTCTGTGGATCGTTTGGATCGCTTATCGCGTCGCGCCGCTCAACGTGCGGCCCCGCTGGAGACTGCTGGTCCATATTCCGGCGGCGCTGCTCTTTTCTTTCGCCCATGTCGTCGGCTTCATTGGCCTGCGCACACTCATCTACTGGCTCAGGGGCGCGGACTATCGCTTCGGCGCCTTTATTCCGCATTTCCTCTATGAATTCGCCAAGGACTCGTTCGGCTATGTGCTGTTCGTCGCCTCGCTGGGTCTGGTCGCGCACCTTCTGCGTCAGCAAATGCTGATCGATGAGCCGGGACAGACGCTGACTTTCGACATTCGCGACGGCGCGAAATTGACGCGCGTGCGTCTCGATCAAGTGCTCGCCATCGCCTCGGCGGGAAATTATGTCGAGTTCGTGCTCGACGATGGACGCAAGCTCCTCATGCGCTCGCCGCTTTCGACTTTGGAAGGCGAGCTCGGACCGCGAGGCTTTTTGAGGACGCATCGATCATGGCTGGTGAACGCCCGCCAAATGACGGCGCTCAGGCCGGAAGGGTCGGGCGACTACACCGTGGAGCTCGGCAGCCTCAAAGCGCCCCTTTCGCGGCGATTCCCCGACGCCCTGGCGAAATTGCGCGGGGACTGACGCACGCGCTGCGAGGGTGGCCCGCCTTCAGAGGCCTTTCACGAATCCCGCAAGCCGCATCGCGCCTTCCGGCCAAGGCCCATGTCCGCTGTCGCCGTTGATATGCCCTGACTCACCGGCGTCATGGAGGCTCGCGCCCCAGGCGCGCGCCTTGGCTTCAGCCGCCTCGAACGAGCCATAGGGATCGTTGCGGCTTGCAATCAGAAGCGAAGGGAAGGGCAGGGGCTTTATTGGCGAAGGCGCGAAAGCCTCGTGCCCCAACGCCTTCAAGGTTTCGTCGCTCGGCGGCGCGACAAGGAACGCGCCTTTGACGCGCTCCATCGGCAGCAAATCCGCGGCGTGCGCGAGCGTAACGACTCCGAGCGAATGGGCGAGTAGCAGGATCGGCCGTTGCGCGTCTCGGCACGCCGCGACGACCGCTGCAACCCAGGCGTTGCGGTCGGGCTGGTCCCAATCGGCCTGTTCGACAAGCCGCGCATTCGGCATGCGCTGGCGCCAACGCGTCTGCCAATGGTCCGGGCCGGACCCGCCAAGGCCGGCGATAAATATCATGTCGAGATC
>JASLHV010000461.1 GCA_030153205.1 Roseiarcus sp.
GAAACCGTTTGGACGGACGCCCGCGATGAGTACGAGGCGCGAAGCCGGGTGAGCGAAATCGCTCATGAGATGAACCCCGATTTGATCGGTCCGATGAACTACTGGCCCTGGCTCTATTTCGCTCGCTGCACCGCCGATGAAACGCCGTTCCCAATCGCTCGGGACACGGTTGTAAATCTCCTTGGCCGCGCGGTCACGGACCCCTTGCACGCGGCATGGGCGCCACCGTGCCTCGCGGCCGAATGATCCTCGAGTCCTGTCTGCGGGCCCGGCGCCATCCGTATAGCCAAAGCTGTTCGGTGAAGAGTACATAAATGAAAATCGCGCCGATCGCGCAATTGAGCTAGTGTCCAGATTGCGGATAGTGTGCGGTGATCACGTAAACTCTCCTGAGGCCGGTTCGCGCATGATACCCCATTGCATGAATTCCCAGAGTATCAGCTCGCGGGCTCAAGGGAGTCCCCATGCATAGAATCGCTCTGTCCCTGTTGGCGCTGTTGACTTTCGCCGGCGCGTGCGCGTCGGCCGCCGCGGTGCAAACCAAGGCTCCCTATGCGCTGCTAATCGACTCTAGCTCCGGCAGGGTCCTGCTGCAGAAAAACGCCGACGCGCCAATGGCGCCTGCCTCCACCACCAAGATCCTCACGGCCGAGGTCGTCTTCAGCGAGCTCGCCTCGGGCCGCCTCAAATTGGACGACACCTTCGTCGTCTCGGCTCACGCGGCGAGCGAAGGCGATGCGGAATCGGGCGGGTCGAGCATGTTTGCTGAAGCGGGCAGCCGCGTGCGTGTCGAAGATTTATTGCGCGGGCTGGTCATCGCGTCGGGCAACGACGCTGCGATCACACTGGCCGAGGGCGTCTCCAGCACGGAGACGGCGTTCGCGGGGCTAATGAACGCGCACGCGCGCGCCATCGGCATGACGCATTCGCACTTCGCCAACCCATGGGGCGGGCCGGGCAACCGGGTGACCGCGCGAGACATGGCGCGCCTCGCATCTTATGTGATTGCGACCTACCCCCAGTATTACCAATATTTCGGGGAGACCGAGTTCACCTGGAACGGCGTGCGGCAGCAGAACCGCAACCCGCTGCTTCAGGTCGGAGCCGATGGCCTCAAGACCGGGCATCTCGCGGCCAGCGGCTACGGGCTCGTCGGGTCGGGCGCGCACGCTGGCCACAGGCTCATCCTGGTGCTGAACGGCCTGAAGTCTGAGAAAGAGCGGGCAAGCGAAGGTCAGCGGCTTTTCGAATGGGGGGTTCAGGAAGCGCGCTGACGCGCCTGGATTTTGGACTCAGCGCAAGAGAGGCGCGGCAAACGTGGCTTATATTCGCCGACGGCGCCGAACCGACCTTGCCCCTTTGTGACCAAGCCAGGCGTCGCCAACCAAATCGGCGACGATCTTCGCCATCGCCGAGGCATTTTTCTCGGCGCTCCGACGCCGCCAGCTCTCCTGGCGGAGTCGACGGCGTCAGCCGGACGCCGTCATGGGATCGATGATGGTACGCACTTCGCTGACTTTGTTCGCTGGGAAGCCGCTCAATCGCGCATGCTCGTGTACCGCGGCCTCATTCTCGGCGAGATAGATGCAGAACGTCTTGTCGTCCGCGACGAAGGATTGCAGCCACTGCACTGTCCCGGACAGCTTTGCGAGCGCCTCGTTGGATGTGGCCGCCGCGCCCTTGAGCTGTGCGCGATCGAACGCGCCGACACCCGGCAAGTTACGCTCGATGACATATCTCTTCATTCCTTGGTCCTCTTGGTCTAGCTGCGCTGTCGCCCGAAAGTCGTCGAATTACGGTGACGGCGCCTCGATTTGGCCGCGGCGCAGCGAGCGCCTTGGCGGATGACGGTGTAGTCGAACCGCCCCAGGTCTTCTTGGGTAGGAAGGCAGACATGTTGGCCGATAGCGCAAACTTCGACCGCTAGCGTCCCGCGGCGGATCGCGATCCGACCCGGGTCGAGGGCGACGCGCTCGTGGGAATGCGCTCCAGCGTGGACCGCAGCCCGATGCGCTCCGTGACATGCCGCGCCACGATGGCCGCGACCTCGTCCGGGTGCGTCCTGATCATGAAATGGCCGGCGTCTCGAATCTCGACGATCGAGGCGTCCGGCAGGTAAATGCTCAGGAGCTCGCTGGACCGTTTCATGGCGGGGTGACTCACAGCGCCGTACAGCACGAGCGAGGGAACGGCGAGTCGCTGCAATTCGTCGGTCGTCACGGCGAACTCGTACGCGCTTGTCCAGTCGAGGATATTGACGGACGTCGTCGCAACCGCATGATCTCGCATTCGCGGCGGCAAGGACGCGAACGCCCCGGCCCCACCATAGAAGTCGATCATGTTTGCGATCGCCTCCGGCTCTCCCCGCATGTAGTCGGCGAAGTAACGATCCGTCATTTCGCGGAAGGCGCGATAGTGATGGCGATCGCCGCTGGCGCGAAGTAGACTCGGCGCCGGCGCATCGACCATGACGAGGCTGGCGAGCGGCGCCCGCCCGCGCAAGGCCACGGCGAGGCTGACCAATCCTCCGAAGGAGTGACCAATCAGGTGCACGGGCTCGCCGCGCAGTCCGGCGGCGCGACGGATGACCTGCTCCGCGACCTCCACCTCGCGGACCATCGGAGGGTCGATGGGCGTGCGCCGCTCCTCGGTACTGCCGTAACCGGGTAAGCTCGTCGTCACGACGCGGAACCGAGCGCCGAGCGCTGCAATCACCGACCGCCACGCGGCCCCCGTGCTGCATGACCCTGGGACGAACACGATCGTCGGGCCGGCGCCGCGTTCGTCATACTCGATGCGACCGAAAACATCGTTGATCATACCCTCATGTCCTTCGCCGTAGCGAGAGCCGGGCTTTCATGCTCGGCATGGAGCGCCTGACCTTTCCGGCGTTTGGCGTCGCATCGGCGATCCGCTTCTGGCGAAAGCGCCGCCGTGGTCCAGCCGGATTTGACCAGGTACGAAATCTCTGAGCGATTGAGCCCGATGTCCCGGAGCTCCCAATCGCTTAAGGATGCAAGTTCGAGGATCGCCGCCCGGTCGCGCCACCATGCCTTGAGAGACGACTGCAGGCGATTCCAAGCCGTGGTCGACTGACCCGAGGCGGAACGCCGCGCCTGGGCTCGTCGCGTGGGCGCAGCAATGAAAGCCTTTTCGTTTTGCATTGGTTTGCTA
This sequence comes from Roseiarcus sp., assembly GCA_030153205.1. GTDB lineage: Bacteria > Pseudomonadota > Alphaproteobacteria > Rhizobiales > Beijerinckiaceae > Roseiarcus. The sequence continues at coordinate 3,175 of JASLHV010000461.1, forward strand.
GGATTCCTTGGAAGATCGAGGTCCACATGCGAGGTCGCCGTCGCGACCCCGTTCACTCTTGGAACACTGACACGCGCGCCTATTTCGGGCGTGCGGCCGCGTTCGAACGCGTCGCAATCATCCTGCGGCGAATACAATCGCGCGGTCGCGTGTTTCTAGGCTGAAACGACGTGCGCGTTCTTGGTCAGCAATGCATGTCGCTTGGCGGAGAGCGCAAAACGCACGAAGTCACAACAGGCATCTTTAGGAGCGACGGCGATTTATGGAGTGGTCAACCGATAACATTCGGCCGCGTGAGCGCTTTTCCTATTGGCGCGAGGCGGTCTGTCATTCGATCTTCAACCTGACGATCGATGCGCCGCCGGGCGAGTTCGCGGCGCGCATGACCGCGCGGAGCGCCGGTCCCATTCGCGTTGCGCTGAGCGAGTCCACCGCTTATCAGGTTGCTCGCGACAAGCGGGAGGTTGGTCGCGCGTCGGACGACAGCTACTCGGTCTATCTACAGTTGCGCGGCGACGCCGTGATCAGCCAGAGCGGTCAGGCGTTCGCGTTTCAGGCCGGCGACATCGCCATTTCGGACCTGCAACATCCGTTCGTCGCGACGCTTTCCGGCGGCGCGCGCCGCATCACCTCGGTCATTCCTTGCGAAATGCTGGATCGGCGCGCGCCCTGGGTGCGCAAGACGGCCCTGCGCCGGCTGCCGGCCGATTCCGCTTATGTCGATCTCGCCCGCCGTCATATTGTTGAACTGCTCGAAAACCCTCGGATGAGCGAAAGCGCGGCGAGCCTCCTCACTGAAAATCTTTGCAATCTGCTGGCGCTGGCGAGCGCGGCGGATCTCGGGCCCAATCGCATGCCCTCGGAGCTGCAAATCGAGGCCATGCTCGCCTTCTGCAGGCAGGAACTCGACGATTCCGAGCTAACGCCGCAACGCGTCGCCGACCATCTCGGCGTCTCAGTGCGGACTCTACACTCGCGCTTCAAGCAGATCGGGCAAACCTTTGCCGAATGGGTGCGGGACGAGCGCCTGAAGGCCTGCAGCGCGGCCCTGCGAGACCCGACTCAGCGAGGCTTGAATATTTCCGAGATCGCCTACCGCTGGGGGTTCAACGACCTCTCTCATTTCAACAAATCGTTCCGGACGCGGTTCGGTCGCACGCCCAGGGAATGGCGCAACGAGTTGCAGATGTCGTCGTGAACTATCACGAAAAGCGCGCGACCCAGCTCGTGGCGACCATCAGTTTAGTTCTTGGCGAACGAAAACGCCCTGGCGAGGTTAGAGACTGAGCAGGTCGTCCAGGACGATAGCGTTTTTGGCGTGATCGAATACATCGTCGGGAATGTGGGTTTTGCGCTCCACCGAAACCATGTCTTGGTTGACCGAAACAAAAGGCCGCATCCGCTCTTCATAGCGCCGGAAGGCGGCGGCGTGATCCTTGCCGTTTTGCTGAAGCTCTCGACCCAAGACAAAGGCGCCGATCAGGGCGAGACTCGTCCCCTGCCCCGTGAATGGCGATGGACAATAGCCCGCGTCGCCGACGAGACAGACCCGTCCTTTTGACCATTGCGGCATGCGGACTTGCGCCAACGGGCCGAAATAAAGATCGGGTACGTCTTGCATGCATCGCAGGAGGCGAGGGATGTCGCCGCGCAGATGACCGGCCCGTTGCGTGATCAGAGCCTTCTGCGCGCGCATGTCGCCTCGTGGATATTCGTCCAACCCCATCGCGAATCCGAGATTGACGCGAAGCTCGCTGTTGTCTCGTGCGGGATAAATCACGTAACCCGACGTGTCGTCGCGATAAGCGAGCTGCCAATCCTGCAAGTTCAGAATGTTTGGAGCGGTGTAGATTGCCAAGCCCACGCCGAGCGGCCTAAGCAGCCCATGTTCGTCACGGAAGGCAAGACGACGTACACTCGAATGAAGTCCGTCCGCTCCAACAACGAGATCGAAAACGCGAGACGGGGATCGCATGAACGCGACCGAAACGGCGCCATTTCGTTCTTCTAAGGATTCGATCGAATCGTCGTAGAGGTATTCAGTTTCAGAATGACTGGCTTTGAGTAGGAGCTCAGCCAGATCGTCACGGAGAATCTCAATGTCGCCGCTATCGAAGCGACCGCCGCTCATTGTCCGCTCTTCCGTTCGCTCTATCTCCCTGCCGTCGATGTCCAGCATCGACATTCCTTTGAGACGAGTGCGGAGGGCACGAACGCGATCGAGCAGTCCCATTCCTTCAATCACGGTCAACGCGGGCCCGCGGATATCGATTGCCTGGCCTCCGGGCCGAGGAGCCGGGGCGCGTTCGACTATGGTGACCGTAAAACCGGCTTTACAAAGCCAGTAAGCCAGCGCCGGTCCCGCGATGCTTGCGCCCGAAATGAGAACATTAGTCACTATTGGTCTCCCTCCATATTCAACGCGCGTTCCTCACGCAGCGGCCTTGTACGCCATGTAAATGGCCATTGCCGAGACGAAGCCGATTAGCACTGCCCGAAGCGTTACCCTGCTCGTTCGGGTAGCGACACGCGCGCCGAGGTCGGTGCCAACGAAGAGTCCGGCGATAACGCCCAGTGCGGCAACCCATGTCGTCGAAGAGCCCTCTCTCCAATAGACCCATGCAGCCGGAATCGTCATCGGGATCGTCGAAAGAACCAGGCTCATCATCTGCGCTTGACGCTGTGGGACTTTCATTCCCACGCTGAGGCCTACCGTCGTCGCCAATCCTCCACCGATGCCGAGAAACCCGGACGAAAAGCCGGCGATCGCTCCAATGACGAGCAATGGCGTCCAATGTATTTCCATCGCGTCGCGCTCATGGCCTGCCAAAGTATCTTCTTGACCGCGGCGAGCAATGAGCATTGCGTCCAATGCGGCTAAATACCCGGCGTAGGTCCATTGCAAGCCGGCGCTGGAGACGAGTCGCGCCGAATAGGCTCCGCCCACGGCCCCTATTAGGAAACCTATAGCCAGGAAGACGAGCCAATCCAGCGGCGTTCGATTCCCATTGTCCCAATAGCGTTTGATCCCAGCGAGGCTGGTCGGCGGAATCTGCGCGATGAGCGAAATCCCCTGCGCCACATGCTGCTCGGCTCCCAGCAACAAAACCGAAAAGACGACCAGTCCGCCGCCGGGGCTTACGCCGAGAAGTCCGGACGTGAGCCCTCCGGCCAGCCCCACGCCGGCGCCAGCGGCAAGTTCAGGAAAGGACATTTCCGTTCCGCCTTCGTCGACGTCGCGTTGACCGCGACCTTGTCGGCTTGAGCCCGCCGAGCATCCGATCAATCACGGCGACGCAAGAGGCGACATCGACCTTCTCGCCCCATGCCGCTTGAAGGACGAATCCTTGAAACAATGCGATGAGAGACCGCGCCAGCGCTTCTGCGTTCACGTCGCGCGCGAGCTGCCCTTTGACTTGAGCACTCCTTACGAGTTCGGTGATGAGCGAGCGGGGAGCATCAATGCCCTCGACCACTCGAGAACGGACGCGTTCGTTTCTCAGCGCCTCCGCCCATCCGTTCACGCCGACTCTCCGTTGTAATTCACCCGCTGGATCCGTCAGCGCGCGCGCGTATTCGCGGATCAACGACTGAATGGCCTTGATCGGGTGGTCACGTTGCTGCGCGACAGAATTGAGGACAGCCTCGCGGCGGTGGCGATCGTCGGCCAGAGCCTCGATGATTTCGTCTTTGCTTGAGAAGTAGAGGTAGACGGCCCCGTGGCTCAGCCCTGAACGTCCGACGATGTCGGCCATGCCGGTCTGATGAAAGCCATTCTCAGAGAAGCATTCCAGCGCGGAATCGAGAATCTGTTTCCGCCGAGCTTCTCTTTGGTCATCGCTAATTTTAGGCATGGCGCCTTGCAAACTGATCGATCAGTCATTATTGATCCTGGGAAACTTTGTCAAGACGATCAGCCGTTCAGAGAAGCCCGTCTCGTTCGTCGCCAATGTTCCCCGTCGCGGAATATGTGCGTCTTCACGAGGGTGCGTTGGTTGTCTTTGTTTGGCGAATACCATTCAAACAGCTCGGCGGGGGATCGATTATGCGCTTAGTACGGCGGACTTTGCTCGGCGCGCTGGCGCTCGTTCTTGCCACTGCAGGAGTGGGCTTCACGGTATTCCGTCCGGACCATGCCGCGCAGGTGGCGGCAGGCGTCTCGGCGCAGGTTCTCTGCTCGACCGTATTCATCAGTCAGCAGCCGGCGGAGCGCGGTGCGAGCGAGACGCTTCCCGCGCTATTGGGACCCGTGGCGCCTTTGATCCGCTATGACGTCGATAGGGATGCAAGAGATGTGTCGGCTCGGTTCGGCTTCCTGTGGGCGGCCTCGTCACGTTTTACGCCCGGCTACGGTTGTCGTCTGTACGCGGCGAGCAATTCGCCGCTCCCTGAAACCGCGTCGACCACTGTCCAGCAGCAAGATGGATTTGCGCCAGTAGACCGGATCGTGGCGCCGGATCCTTCGCTGAGCGCCGCGATGGACCGCGTTTTCGCGGAAAGTTCGAATCGAGCGCCCAAGAATGTCAAAGCGGTGGTCGTGGTGAGGGACGGTCGCGTTGTCGCCGAGCGCTATGCTTCAGGATACGGAGTCGACACCGCCGTCCGTAGCTATTCTGTCGCGAAGTCGTTCACCAACGCCCTGCTCGGCATCCTGGTCCGCGCGGGCAAGTTGCGTGTCGATCAGCCCGTCGGCGCCGCGGAGTGGCAGTCGCCCGGCGATCCGCGCGCCGCGATCACTGTCGAAGAGCTTCTTCGCATGGACAGCGGGCTCGATTCCGTCGAGACCGGTTCGGGCTCGGACCCTGTGTCGGACATGCTGTACCGCGAAGCGGACATGGCGGGGTACGCGGCGGCAAGCCGGCTAAAGGTTAGCCCCGGCAGCGAATATGAATATACCAGCGCCAACACTTTGATCCTCGACCGCTTGATCGGCAACGCGATTGGCGGCGGACCAGCCGGACTTCGCGCTTTCGCAGAAAGCGAGCTATTCGCGCCGCTGCATATGGGCGGCGTGACGATGGAATTCGATGGCCGTGGCGTATTCGTTGGATCGGAACGCGTCTATGCGACCCCGCGCGATTTCGCCCGCTTCGGCTTGTTGTACCTCAACGATGGCGTCGCGCCCGATGGTCGGCGCATCCTGCCGGAAGGCTGGACCGCATGGTCGCGGCGATCAACACTCGACACGTCATATGGCGCGGGCTTCTGGACTGTCGACGGTTCCAGCCCACTTTCGGCGCGCTGGCGTCGGATAGGCCTCCCCGAGGACGCGTTCTTCGCGAGCGGCAACCTGGGTCAGCGGATATACATCGTTCCCTCGCATAAGCTCATCGTAGCGCGGTTCGGAATCTCCTCGCCGCCCGCCTTCGGCATTGAGGACGACATTGCGCTGATCAAGTCGGCGATCGACGACGAGGCGTCGAAGCGCTCGGGCGAGCCCTGAGGCCATGGAGAGAACGTCCCACGAGTCGATCCGCGCGGATTCGTCACAATTTTAGTTCTCTGATTTTAGTATGCGGCGTTAGCCGGCTACTCATCCAAATGCTTCTGATAGAGATGGGTCGCGCGCGCCGCGAAGATCAGAAGCACAACCAAAGATGGCCATTGGAACCACAAATGGCCATGCCAGGAAAATAGGTTGATAGCGCCTAGGAATGCGACGATCACGCCGGCGCGGATCGCGCTTACGATCAGCTTCTGCTGTCTTTTCTGCAGCGTAACTCTCGGATTTGCCTTGACGTCAAAAGACGGACTCTCGGCTCCGATCATTACCGCACTATAGACAGGCACTTCGGCCTCGATATTCTTCAACCGCTGAGGCCCGAGAAAATTGAAGCTCAGGCTCAGCTTGTTCTTAACCTGATCGAAAACGGCGCCTGAAATGAGAATGCCGCCAGGCTCGGCCAAGGACTGAAGCCGCGCCGCGATATTGACGTCATCACCGAATATGTCGTCGCGTTCCACGATCACGTCGCCAAGATTGATGCCGATGCGGAACCACATCTGACGGTCAGGCTCGAGCTTCTGGTTGTGCTCGGCAAGCTGACGCTGGATGCCGACCGCAGCCTGCACCGCCATAACGGAGCTCGGAAACTCCGCCAGCACACTGTCGCCGGCGGTGCTTACCACCCGCCCACGATGCTGGGCGATAAACCCGGTCATCACGCCTCTATAGTCGTTGAGCAGCGCGAGCGTCCCGGCCTCGTCCACCCCCATCAAACGGCTGTAGCCGAAGACGTCAGCCGAGAGGATATTCGTCAGCTTGCGCTCGATCTCAGTGCTCATGCCTGCGCTGCTTCGAACAATCTAATGTGGCCGGTCCCGCAGGAAGCGGGCCGATCCGAATTTAGTTGAAGCTCGTCATGAAAGCTACGTTTGCGCCTGCAAGGCTTTTCGGGATTGGGCGCCTGGCGCTCGCGTCAGATAAGCTTGCTCCCACCCAAGTTCATGATGACGGCGGCCTAAGTCCGAGTCTTGCTCGCCCCTCATTTAACTCTATGATTTGACTACGTTTTATGTCACAATACGAAGATGAGGCGCATGCTGATAACTGGACGGGAGTGGCGCCGAAATCCTCCGAGACCAATGACCTCTGGATCGTGACTGGCAGGAGTTCGGATGGACGATACGCCTCCTGGGAAAGCCGACGTCGCGGCGCCGCCGCAGCGTGCGCCCTTCGTCTCGCGTTGGCTTTATCCGGCGCTACGCGTCATCTTTCTCGTCGCGGCCGCTTGGCTCGTCTGGTACGTGGCGGGCCATTGGAACCGTTGGACGGGAGCAGCGCGCCTCGAGTCGACCGATGATGCTTTCGTCACGGGGGATGTCACCCCGCTCTCGGCCCATATTTCCGGCTATATCAAGGAAGTCGCCGTCGACGACTTCCAAGCCGTGCATCGAGCCGACCTGATCGCGGTCATCGACCCTTCCGATTATGAGGCGCAGCTTGCTCTCGCGCGGGCTAATCTCGCCGCGGCGCAAGCGGCGCTCGCCAATCTCGCCAACCAGCGCGACGTGCAAAGCGCGTTGATCCGACAGGCCGGCGCGACCATCGAAGCGACCGACGCGGACGTACATCGATACGAGTTGGAGCAGAAGCGGCAGCACGATCTGCTGACGACCGGTATCGCCGGAACGCAGCAGGTGGTCGAGCAGGCCGACGCCAATCTTAAGCGCGTCATCGCTCAGCGCCAGTTGAACGTCGCCCAACTCGACCAACAGAAGGCCCTCCTCGCCGCACTTAATATCCAGGAAAAGCAGCTTGAAGCGCAGATCAGCGCTGCCGAAGCCCAGCTTACGCTCGCCTCCGACAATCTCGGCTATACGCGCATCTTTTCCCCTGCCGACGGATTGGTTGGTCAGCGTCAAGTCCGTCCCGGACAGTTCGTCAATGTCGGCACGCAAGTCATCGCTGTCGTGCCGCTGCCGAATATTTGGGTCGTCGCGAACTTCAAAGAGACGCAGATGACCAACATTCGAGTCGGCCAGCCGGCGCGGATTGCAGTCGACGCCTTTCCGGATGTCAGCCTGACGGGCCATGTCGGGAGCTGGTCGCCAGGCACCGGGAGTACTTTCGCTCTGCTGCCGCCCGACAACGCGACGGGCAATTTCACCAAGGTGGTGCAGCGCGTTCCTGTCAAAATTGTGCTCGATAAGCACCCGGCGTTGGGCGCGCTCGTCAGGCCCGGCATGTCGGTCGAAGCGACAATCGATACTGAGGCTCCTCCCGTGCGGCCAGAGCCGCCGACGCCGGTGATCACGCCGTGAACACGTCGCCCGTCGCTGTCACGTCGGCGGGCCTCGCGCTCCAGGCGAGCGCACACCCCTCGCCGCGGCTCAGCGCCAATACGCTACGCCCCTATATCGGCATCCTCGGCGTGCTGCTCGGCGCGATCTTGTCGTTCTTTGGCAGCCGGGTGACGAGCTTCGGCCTAGCTGATCTTCGCGGCGGCCTGCATCTCAGCTTCGACGAAGGCGCCTGGATGACGACGAGCTTCGGCGTCGGACAGATGGTGGTCGGCGTCGCCTGCCCCTATCTAGGCGCGATCTTCGGCGTCAGGCGGGTGCTGCTGCATGGCATAAACTTGTTCTTTGTCGCCAGCTTGCTTGCTCCGTTTTCGCCGAATCTCAATGCTTTCCTCGCCGCTCAGTTCTTGGCCGGCGTCGGCTCGGGCACGTTCATTCCGCTGACGATCAGCTTCATCGCTCGCAACCTGCCGGCGCGCCTCTTCGTTTACGGCATCGCCGTCTACGCCATGAATTCCGAACTGTCGCAGAATGTCGCGGCTTCGCTCGAGGGATGGTACGCCGACAACTGGTCTTGGCGTTGGATCGATTGGCAATACTGCCTGGCTCTGCCGCTGATGTTCGCATGTATTTGGTACGGAACGCCGCGCGAGAAGATCAATATGGCGCTGCTCGGCGAGCTCGACTGGCCAGGACTCGCCTATTCCGGTATCGGCTTTGGCCTTCTCTATGCCGGGCTTGATCAGGGCAACCGTCTCGATTGGACTAACAATGGTCTTGTAAACGGGCTCCTCATATCGGGCGGTCTTGTGACGGCTGCTTTTGTCTTCCGCGAGCTTGTCGCGCGAAAGCCGTTTCTCAATTTGCGCGTCCTCGTCGGCGAAGGCTTGGTGCCGATCCTGCTGCTCCTGGCAGGATTTCGTTTCATCATCCTTTCGACGGCTTACATCATCCCGACCTATCTGCAGGTGGTCCAAAACTATCGCGAGCTGCAAGTCGGGTCTGTGCTGATCTGGATCGCCCTTCCGCAGATTCTCATCGTTCTGCCGCTCGGCTGGCTCTTGACGCGGGTTGACGGCCGTTGGGTTCTGGCGCTCGGCGCTCTGCTGATCTGCATTGCTTGTCTGATGGCGACGAATCTGACCGACCAATGGGCGACCGACGATTTCCTTCCTTCACAGATTTTGCAGGCGCTCGGCCAATCTTTCGCTCTGACAGCCCTCCTCGTGATCGCCGTCAAATCGATGAGCCCCGCCGATGTCCTAACCATCGGCACGCTGCTGCAGACGAGCCGCCTGTTCGGCGGCGAAATCGGCACCGCGTTCATGCAGACGGCGGTGCGCGTTCGCGAGCAAGTCCATTCCAATCTGATCGGCCTGCACGTCGATAGCTTTAGTGGACGGACCGCAGACCGCCTCGCGGCGTATAGCGGCGCTATCGGCGCCCATACCAGCGACCTTGCCGTGTCGTCGGCTCGCGCTACCAGCCTGCTCGGTTCCGCGGTCGCCAAGCAAGCGGCGGTCCTTTCCTATATCGACGGCTTTCTGGCGTCGGCGGTCGGCGCGTTCGCCTGCCTGCTCCTTGTTGCTTGGCTACGGCCGCGTACCGAATGATCCGAAGCGCCGCGCCGGCGGCCTGCATATCAGCGGCGATCTTGCCGTCTCAGCCCCGCGGCCAACGCTTCTCTTACAGTTCGGACTCAAGAGCCCGCAGCAATCGGAAGCGCATTTCGCCATCATTGCTGGCGAGTGAAATCACGAAACGGACCTGCCCATGGCTCGAGGTCCTGGCATAGCCAGCGAGCGTGCTGACACCCTCCATCGTACCCGTCTTGTTCATGCCCCCGTCATGGCCGTGGAGCAGGTTGGCGTCAGGCGCGAAGAGCGCAAGCACTTTCGCAAGGCCACGCGCGGTAAAGCGATTGTCGCGGCTGATGCCCGAGCCCTCCTCGAGATGAATCTCCGCAAGACCGTGCGCAGCGAGTATTCCATTTGCGACCTGCAGCGATTTCTCGAGGCTCACTGGCCCGCCCAGCCGATGGCCGCCAATCTCCAGGAAGACCTGGTTGGCGATGTAGTTGTTCGAGGCTCGAAGCAACTCGACGAGAATCTTTGAAAGGGTACGCGACTGTCGGTGAACATAGACCGGCTGCAGTCCCCTGGGTACGGGCCCGGTCGAGATCTCGCCCTTCACGCTGCCCCCGGCTCGCTCAATGAACGCGGCGATCAGCTCGCCGGCATATTGGAGGCTCCTCGCGGGATCTTGGCTTAGGCTGATCCGACCGCTTCCGTCGGCGGCCCGCGTCCGAAACTCGGCGACTGCGAGCGGAGTGATCGGGGTCTGCTTCTCCGCGGAGCGCACTTTGTCGCCGCTGCGCACGGCATAGACTGTGTTGAAATTCACCGCAAGCGCGGAGTTCGGCGCATTGTAGGCCTCGCTGCTGTCCTCGATGCCCGGGATACGGAGGTTCGCTGGATAGTAACTCGAGTCAAGTACGACGCCAGCGATCGGCTCCTTGCCAATCGCCGCGACCAGCCTCTTGGCGAGCGGCGCCAGTTCTTCTGAGGTGAGGAAAGGATCGCCGCCTCCGCGCACGTAAAGTACGCGCCTGTCGTCCAGATAGAAGCGGGTCTGAAAACGGTAGTCGCCGCCGAGGACCTCCATCGCCAGCCAAGCCGTAACGATCTTGGTGACGGAAGCTGGAACGAAGGGCTCATCAGCATTCTGAGACACCAATTCGTTGCCGTTGGCGTCCATCACGAGCACAACGCCCGCGGGAGCAAGGGAGGCGATTGTTTCCTTGACGCCTGCTACGGCCGGGACGGGCAATAGGAGCAGAGCGAGAGCGAGCAGGCGAAACCACATGGCGACTCCAACGCGGGCTCAGCGTCCGCAAATTGCGCCAGCTACGCTAATGATGTTCGAACGTTAAGTCAGCGAGACGGCGTAATTTCCTTAGGTAGCCGGGCCGTTCGCTCACTCCGACAGGCGGTCGGCAAACTCGGCGATCGTCCTGGCGTAAACCTCGGCTTTATTCCATTCGAGGAGCGCGGCGAAGTTCGGATCGCCGGGATCCCACCTCGCTCCGCGTTGCCAACCGTGCTGCTTCAAGAAATTGGCGGTCGAAGCGAGCGCGTCCGCTGAATTGCCCATCAAATCGCCGCCGCGCTCGCCGTCCGACGTGACGCCATATTTGAGGTAGGCCGAGGGCATCAATTGAGTCTGGCCGAGTTCGCCGGCCCAGGCCCCGCGCATCTCTTGCGGGGTAAGGAGACCGCGCTGGACGATCGTCAGCGCGTCGATGAGCTCAGCGCGGTAGAGATCGGAGCGGCGGCAATCATAGGCGAGCGTCGCCAGCGCGCTGAACGTCGGATATTTCCCGAGGCCTGTCCCGAAGTCAGTCTCGAGACCCCAAATCGCGACAAGCACCGGACCCGGCACGCCGTAGCGCTGTCCGATCCGCTCGAGGGGCTCCGCATAGGCGAGCAGCATCGTCTCGCCCTTTTTGATGCGGCGGGGGGTGATGTGGTCGGCAGCGAAGGCGGCGAAATTGCTCTGCCATGACGCTTGCCCGCGATCGTGCGCAAGGACGGTTCGGTCGAACGTAGCCGTCGAGAATGCGCTGTCGACGACTTCCGCCGATATGCCGCCATTGATGGCGACCTGCTTGAAACTGTCGAGCCAGGCGCTGAACCCCTCTGGGCTATCGCCGCAATTCGCCGCCCGAACCGGCGCAGCAAAAGCGAAGGCGACAATCGCCCCGGCCAAGGCCATGAGCTTTAGACCCTTCCGTTCCATCAACGCGACCTCGCTTCATCGAAAATGAGGAGAAGGCCTTAGCGGTCAATCAGGGCCGAACCTTGGCTGAGCTCAGAGGCAGGCCCACTACCGCGGCGTTAGAGCCTTCCGCATGCCTTCGGGCGGCAAGGTCGCGCCATTCTGGCGCACGAGGCGCCGGCGGAGGGGCGGGAATGCCTTACGCGGTCAGGCGCGAATAGGCCGCGGCCAGGGAAAAGATGATCGCGCCATAGAGGATCTGCTTGATCGGCTCGGGTGAATCGAGAAGGGTCAACAGTCCGTCGAGCACGGTCAGGATCAGCGCGCCGATAATAGTTCCGGAATAGCCGCCACGGCCGCCGAAGATCGAAGTGCCGCCAATGATGACCGCGGCGATAGAGGGCAAGAGATAGGTGGCCGCCAAACTGAGGTCGGCGGAGTTGGTATGGCCGACGAGTACGAATCCCGCGATTGACGCAAGAACCGCGCATATTATGTAGTCGATGAAGAGCAGCCGCCATACGCGCACGCCGGCCAGCCGACAGGCCTCGCGATTATCGCCGATCGCGTACAACAAACGGCCGAAGCCGGTTCGTCCCAGCGCGATCACCACCAGTACGGCGATCGGGAGCCACAGAAAGACATCGAGAGGAATGAGGCCGCCCAGGCGATCGGAGCCGATGGCGTGGATAAAGCCTGGCACAATCGAGCGCGACGCCAATATCCTCTGGCTGTAGACAATGATGATCCCTTGCGTCATCAGCCCGGTGCCGAGCGTCATAACCAGCGGCTGAACCCCGAGCAGAGCGACGCCAACGCCGTTGATCGCGCCCACTGTCACGCCCAGCCCGAGGCCGATCGCGATCGCCGCAGCGCTGCCGAATTTCAAAGCCGTTGTCGTCATCAGGAACGCCGAGCCCATGGCGACGCTGACGACCGATAGATCGATCCCTCCTGTCAACATCACCATGGTCTGACCCGCCGCGAGAATACCGAGCGGCGCCGCGAATAGAAGCGTGTTTGACAGCCAAACTAAATTGACCGTGCCGGGCTTGATGAACTCGACGATCGCGATAAAGAGCAGGAGCAGCAGAACCAGGGCGAAAATCGTATTGCGCTGAAACCAAAGCAGGATGCTGCGCGCTTCGAAGCGTCCTGACGGCGCTGAGGCGTCCAATCGACTATTCATTTGCGTTCTCTGACCGAGGTAATCAAGCCGCCCGCCATCACCACCAGGACAATCAGCGTCCCCTGAATGACTTGGCCGAAATTCGGGTCGATGTTCAGGAAGATGAGGTCCGCGGGAATGAGGGTGAGCACAAAGGCGGCGATAACCGGCCCGACGATACCGCCGCGCCCGCCCGTCAGGCTCACGCCGCCGATGACGACGGCGGCTAAGCCGCTCAGCGTGTAGAGGACCCCAGCGCGTGGCGAGCCGATGCCGGTCGTCATCGTCAAGCCGACGCCGCCGATGGCGCTGAACAAGCCGCCGATGACATAGGCGATGACCCGAGCGAACTCGACATTGACGCCGCTTCGGAACGCGGCGATTTGATCACTGCCGCTGGCGTAAATGCGGAGGCCGGTTTTCGAACGCCGCACGGGTATCCATACGGCGCTGAGCGCGATGATCAGCAAAACCAGCGAATTGGACAGCCACTCGGTCGCAAGCGTGCCGGTGCCGAGATTGACAAATTCAGGCGGCGCGCCGCCGCCGGGTTTCTCGAGGATCAGCAACGCGACGCCGCCCCAAATAAAGCCGGAGGTCAGCGTCACAATGACATCGGGGACGCGAGAGACGACGACGAGAAGCCCATTGATCGCGCCGATCACGCCGCCGGCGACAAGGATCGCAGCGCCGAGCGCTAACGACTCGCCGAAACTGGCGTCTCTCATTGTGCTCGCCGCGAGCACATTCGCGACCGCCATAACGGATCCGATCGAGAGATCGATTCCGCCTGAAATCACGACCACAGCCTGTGCTGCGGCTGCGAGGGCCAATGGTAATGCAGCCATCGCGAGCGATTGCGCGTCGAACGAATCGAACGTGGGATGGATGGCCACCGTCGCCGCCAGGAAGGCGATCAAGAGCGCTGGCATGCCCAACAGCGCGGGATAGCCGACCAAGGCGCCTTTGATCCTATTGATTAAGCCGCCGCCTCCGCCACGCCTTTGAAGGTCCGAAGACGCATTGTCGGCAGCCGCCGCGGTCACGCCAGTTTCGCGGCGCGGGACGGCAATGCCATGCGCGGCGCGCAGCAAGGTCCCTTCATCGGCTTCGCTGGCCGGCATCTCGGCGACAACTTCCCCCCCGAACAAGACAATCGCCCGATCGCAAACCAAGCCGATTTCCGGAAGTTCGGACGTAAACAACAATACAGCCGATCCAGCGTCGGCCATCTCACGCAGCAGCCGATAGATCTGATGCTTGGTGCCGATATCGATGCCGCGGGTTGGATCAAAGCAAAGCAGCGTTTGAAATCCGGTGGCGACCCATCGCGCGATCGTAACTTTTTGCTGATTGCCGCCGCTCAATCGTCGCAGTTCCGATCCCGCGCGGGCGTCGATCTCCAATCGCTTGACCGCCGCGTCGACGCGCTGGCGCTCGCTTCGGACGCCGATCAAACCCCACTTCGAGACATTGCGTACGAGCGGCAAGGCGACGTTCTCAAGGATCGGGCGCTGCGGCAGAAGCGCCAAGAGTCGATTCGCTGGAACGAGGACAAGGCCCTCGTCGATCGCATCGCCGGGGTGATTGAACGTGAGCTTTCGGCCGCGGGCCATGATCTCTCCACCGTCGTGGCGGTATACGCCCGCAATACAATCGAATAACTCTTGCT
>JASLHV010000465.1 GCA_030153205.1 Roseiarcus sp.
ATGGCGCATGTGCTCCGGGCGGCGCTTCAGGACCAGCGCCTCTTCTTACAATACGTTTCTTCCGCCAGCCGAGGCCGACTTTGGCGGAAACGGCCCTAGCATATGGTCGCCGCGCAGGCCAATGCCAACCTTGAACGGCCAACCTTTAGGAAGCGGCGGCTGGAGCCTTGTCTTCGCGAAATGTCTTGAGGCTCCCGCCGGCCTTCTCAATCGCCGCTGCAGCGCTCTTGGACGCGACTTCGACCTCGAAAGAGGCCTTGGTGGTCCATTCGCCGACACCCAGAATCTTGACGCCGTCCCGCCGCCGCGTGACGAGCCCGGCCTTCATGAGGCTCTCGAGATTAATCGGCTCGGCTGCGTTCAGCTTTCCGGCGTCGATCGCCTTCTGGATGCGGTCGAGGTTGACCACATTGTAATCAAGCCGCGCGGGTGGCGTGAAGCCGCGCTTCGGCAGACGGCGATGCAACGGCATCTGTCCGCCCTCGAAGCCCTTGATGCGCACGCCCGAGCGAGCGGTCTGGCCTTTGCCGCCACGGCCGGCTTGCTTGCCCTTGCCTGAACCGATGCCGCGTCCGACGCGGATGCGCGCCTTCGTCGATCCCGGATTGTCTCGTATTTCGTTGAGTTTCATGGCCGGCGATCCTTAACGGCTGTCGACGACGCGCACGAGATGCGCGACCTTGGCGATCATGCCGCGATTGGCGGGTGTGTCGGCGAGGCTCGATCTGCGCCCGATCTTGTTGAGGCCGAGGCCCTTGAGCGTCGCGCGCTGCGAGTCCGGGCGGCCGATAACGCTGCCCGTCTGCTCGAGTGTAATAGTCTTGTCGGAACTCATGGTGCTGGCTCTCAAGAATCGGAGGCGTCGGCTTCGACGCCCTGGCGGCGCGACTGGATCGTCGACACCTTGAGGTTACGCCTTTGAGCGACCGAGCGCGGACTGTCTTCACGCGCCAGCGCGTCAAAAGTGGCGCGCACCATGTTGTAAGGATTCGACGAGCCCTGGCTCTTGGCCACGACGTCGTGCACGCCGAGCGACTCGAAGACGGCGCGCATCGGGCCGCCGGCAATGATGCCCGTGCCGGCTGGCGCCGCGCGCAACACCACGCGCCCCGCGCCGTGGCGCCCATTCACGTCGTGATGTAGCGTCCGACCCTCGCGTAGCGGCACGCGAACGACGCCGCGCTTAGCGGCTTCGGTCGCCTTGCGGATCGCTTCCGGCACTTCGCGCGCCTTGCCATGGCCAAAGCCGACGCGCCCTTTCTGGTCGCCGACGACGACAAGCGCCGCGAAACCGAAGCGACGTCCGCCCTTAACCACCTTCGCCACGCGATTGATATGCACGAGGCGATCGACAAACTCGCTGTCGCGCTCCTCGCGGTTGCGATCGCGGCCGCGGCCGCCTTCTCCTTCACGCGCCATTGGCTTCTTCCATCAGTCGATCATCACGGCGCGCCTCTGCGCCCCGTTCGATTTCGTTGCTCTTTGTCAAAAGTCCAGGCCGCCCTCGCGGGCGCCGTCCGCCAGCGCTTTGACGCGCCCGTGATACATGTAGCCGCCGCGGTCGAACACCACTTTGTCGACGCCGGCCTTCTTCGCCCGCTCGGCGAGTTCCATGCCGACGCGCTTTGCCGCCTCGACCGTCGCGCCGGTCTTCAACGATTCGCGCAACGCCTTTTCGAGCGAGGAGGCGGCCGCAACGGTGTGGCCCTTCTCGTCATCGATGACTTGAGCGTAGATCTGCTTAGACGAACGAAAAACGCTGAGCCGCGGGCGACCGTTCGAATGCGCGCTGACCGCGCGACGCACGCGCGCCTTGCGTCGATCTGCTGTGGTTTGAGAGTGAGCCATGATCGTCGCCTTACTTCTTCTTGCCTTCCTTGCGGAAGATGAACTCGCCGGCGTATTTCACGCCCTTCCCCTTATAGGGTTCGGGGCCGCGGAAACCGCGAATCTCCGCGGCGACCTGGCCGACTTGCCGCTTGTCGATGCCGGCAACGGAGATTTCCGTTGGCTTCGCCGCGGTGATCGTCACTCCGGCAGGGATGGGGTACATGATGTCGTGGCTGTAGCCGAGTGAGAGCTGCAGGTTCTTGCCGGCGACCGCGGCTTTGTAGCCGACCCCGTTGATCTCGAGCTTCTTCTCGAAGCCCTTAGTGACGCCGCCGACCAGATTCTGCACCTGGGCGCGCGCCGTGCCCCACATGGCGCGAGACCGCTTGTCCTCGCCATGCGGCGTGACATGCACCTCCCCGCCCTCGATCGCAATTGCGACTTCCTTGGGCGCGGTGAACTTCAATTCGCCCTTCGCGCCTTTGACGGCGATCGTCTGGCCGTCAAGTTTAGCGGTGACGCCGGACGGGATGGCGATGGGCTTCTTGCCAATACGGGACATTGCTCTAATCCGTTCGCTTAAACTCTGCGCCGCTTAGAATACGGTGCACAGGACCTCGCCGCCGACATTGTTTTCGCGAGCTGAGTGATCGGCCATCACGCCCTTCGGCGTGGAAACGATCGACACGCCAAGCCCGTTGGCGACGCGCGGCATCGCGTCGACGGTCACGTAGACCCGGCGGCCCGGCTTGGACACGCGCTCGATCTTACGGATGACCGGCTGGTCGTCGAAATATTTCAGTTCGATTT
>JASLHV010000467.1 GCA_030153205.1 Roseiarcus sp.
ATCAATGCCGAACGATAGACAGCACCTTGCGACCTATCGCGCTCGGCGTTGCACTATCCTTGTTTTCAGCGTTCGGAAGGGGAGCTTCAATCTCCCCCACGGACCGGTTGGCCGGATAGCTCGCACGGGAATTTCCCCGCATCCCAACTCAATCATTCTTACATCAAGACTGCAAGGCTCATGAAATCAGTTCGGACGATTTTGCATTTTCAAGACGCCATGAAAATAGCGTCGCTACGGTCAAATCTGCGCTTGCGCCCGGGTTCAGTCCGCGGGCTTTCAGGCGAGCGTCGAATGCCAGGCAAGACGAGAAGATCGGCGCGGGATCGCCCCACTTCTGCGCGGCTTCGTTCAAGGGCTCGGCCTCCTGTTGTACCGACAAGGCGATTTCGCGACCGAATTTGCGTTCGATATGCGTATCTGGAAAGGCGGCGAGAAAGCTGAGATAGACGGCAAGCGTCACAGCCTTTTGATCGTCGCCCCAATGGCGACGGGCGGTGTCGAATGACGATCGACCAAGATCGAATATGTCCGAAAATCCGTTGGCGTATTGGCGCGCGATCCGATCCCGCTCGGCAGCCGCCGCCATCGCTTCCAGTAAAGAGACCGTGGCCGGCTGGAACACGTCGTGCGTCTCCACGCGGCCAAGCCCGGCCGGCGCGGCTAAGGCGATGGCGCGAAACGCAAGGTCGGCGTCTTCGCGGTCGAGCGCGACGAGGACCTGGGCCGTGGCTTGCCGCAGCGATCCGATGGATTGTTCGGCCGCGCGCGCCAGAGGTGCGCAAAGCAGCACGATGCCGAGATTGGTGTTGTCGTTGACCGCCGCGCGCGTCGCCTCGATCGCGCCGAGAATGCGCATGCCGACCGAAGCGCCGGCGCGCGCGATCGGCGCGGCGGCGGCCTCGGCGCTGCGGCGAAAATCCGCCGCTGTCATTCGGTGACCGTCCAAATAGACGTGAACGTTGCCTGGCTTCGGCGCCTCGAGTTCGTCAAAACAGGCAGCGATGAAGGCGTTGGCGATTGCTTTCTCAGCCGTCGTCAAATTACCGCCTCTTCGGGCGTCCGCTTGCCGATGGCGTCGACGAGCTCCCGCGCGATCGTCGCCGCAATATCGAGCGAAGTCACGCGCTGCAGGCCGCGCCAGGCCGGCATGCTATTGACTTCGAGGACAAAAGGACGGCCTGCGGCGTCGCGAATAATGTCGACGCCGGCAAGCTCCGCGTCGACAGCTTTCGCGGCGGCGAGCGCGAGCGCTTTCACCTCGGCGTCAGGCACGGTCGCGATCGGTCGTCCCCCCTGTTTGACGTTTGTGATCCAATTGTCGGCATGACGCACCATCGCTGCGATGACGCGGCCTCTTAAAACCAGCAGCCTCAGATCTCGAAAGCCGTCGCGCTCCACGCCAACGAAGCGTTGAAGATAGTACACGCCGGTGACCGTCTCAGGCGAAGGCAAGTCGGAGGCGGAGGAGATCAATTGCAACCCCCTGCCCTGCGAACCAAAGAGCGGCTTGAGAACGAGCTTTCCGCCGGCAAGCTCGCGCGAGACGATCGCCTTTGCGGCGTCGAACGATTCGACAGACCATGTCGGCGGCGTCGGAATGCCTGATTTGCTCAAGAAGAAGCTCGTCGTCGACTTGTCGACGCAGCGCTCCACCGCGCGTGCGTCATTCCACACTGGCGCTCCCAGTTCACGCAGCGCATGGAGGATTCCAAGACGCATCGTGACAGCCTGAAACGTACCTCCGGAGACCGCGCGCACCAGGACGGCGTCGGGTAGCTCGGTCCCGAAGCCTTTAAGCCGGAGGCCGTATTTGGCGGCGGTGTCGAATTGTGCGCTCGCCAGTCGGAAGGGGACGACGCGGACGCCGAGGCTCGAGAAAGCGCGGGTCAGCTCGCGGGCGTGCCAATCGAATGTATCGACGGCGAGCCCGACGCGCAGCCCAGGACGACGCGCGGACTCGCGCCGTTCAGCCACTGAAGGACGCATTCAATAAGGCGCTGTCGCAACGGCCGGCATGGAAGCTTTCGCCGGACTGGACCGCTGTGACGATCACTTCCGCCGGGCTGAATAATCTAGGATCGATCGCGTAGAAGTCGCCCTTGAATTGACGGAACAATTCCGCGAACGGGCGGCCGTAATCGCGCGACGTCGCGCTGGGCAATTGCTCGGCGAGCGTCTTGGCGTCGGACGCCGCGCCCTCAACGAAAAGATGCGCCTTGCCGCCGTAGATAATGGCGTCGTTGGTGCGTCCCATCGCCGCGACAAAATCAGGATGCGGCGGCGGGATTGGCGCCGCCGCCATGCCGTCGACGACGCGCTCGAGTGGGAACATGAGCTCATGCGCCTTGTGCAAAGCGACCTCCAGCGCCCGCGCAACCACCTGACACCCGCCCGCCAAACTTTGCGTCGGAGCATAGATGACGGTCAGCCGTTCTGGCGCAAGACCACAGTCGGATGCGACCTTGGCGACAATGGCCGTCGGCGGCGGCCGCGAACTTTCGATAACCAACACGCCCTCCTGCGCTGCGTCAGCATAGCTGATCTCGCTGAACAGGGCCTCTTTGCGCGCCAGCGCTCGCGCAGGCCCCGATCCGAGGGCGAAAAAAGCATCACGGCCCTCGCCATGCGACAAGCGCCATCCTGCATATTGGCTCGCCAGACAAGCCGTCACGGGATCGGATGATTGTACGACGATGGCCCACGGCCACCGTGGCGTCGTCGAATCCAGCGTCAAGGATATGTCGCCAAGCCCGCCCATACAGATTTCGGCGATCAACCGTCCAGCGGTGACCCCGCCGCGATTGTTTGCGCCAGCGTCGATCAGCGTTTCGCCGAGTTCGCCCTTCGCGACGCCAATCCGCAGTTCGTCGGCTCGCAGGATCATTTGCGAGACCAGGGCAGCCGCCTTGGCGTTAACGCTGACCCCCACGACCATTCTCCTTCGGCGCTCAGGCGACCTTCATTCGCAGGGACGAACGGATGAACGCCGCTTTGTCCTGCAAATTACGGCGGGCCTCGACTGTTGTCGCCCCCTCCGCAACGATCGAGCAAAACGGTTCTCCCTTGGCGACATAAGTGCCGGCGGTTTGGCGATCCACGGCCCAATCAGGCCAGTCCAGGGCCGGCGTGCTGACGATATCAAAATCGGCGTAGATGATTTCAACGGCGCGGCAGCCGTCCTGCCGCGGCGGCGCCGACAAGCGCCCTGAGCAGGCGGCGACGTGAAGCGCAAACAGCGATTGCGTATCGCTTTCCGACTCGAAAAGATCAAGCGTCGCGCCGGGACGCGGGTTGACCTCTAACAGCCAGTATTTGCCGCCATCGACGAGAAAATCAAAGCTGTTGAGGCCGATCAGAGGAACAGCCTCAGACATACGCTCGACCGCCTGCGTCAAAGCCCGCGCGAGAGTCTCTTCCAACACGGCGAGGCGAGCGGCGCCGGCGAAACGAAACGGCTGGGGCCCCTCACGTACCGACCACTGTTCGCTGAAACCTAAAATTGAGCAGCGAGCGCCATCGCTGACGGCCAGCGCCGAGATTGGCTGGCCGGCGACGCGCCGCTGAAAGTAGGTCCGCGAGTCAGCCGCGGTGTTTTCGCACGCTCTGATATGCCCGCCTCCAGAACCGCCGCGTCGACGCGCCAGCCAGAAGGAAGCGTCCGTCGGCGGCTCCAACGCGATCTCGGGATGAGGAATGGCGTTGGCGCGGCAACATTCGGCAAAGGCGACCGGATCTTTGACGCGCGAGACGACGGCCGCCGGATTGCCAAACAGCCGCCAGCATTGCGCCGCTGCTGCAATAAGGGCGGGTCGGTCCTCAAATCCGGCGCCATAGACGAAGCCCGTGATTGATCTGCCGTCCGCCAGCCTTTCGCCGGCGGCCATCAATTCGTCGAGATCAAAACCTTCGGCGAGACGACCGCTCATGCGCTCGCAGCGATCAGCGTCGCGACGCGTGTCTTCGTCGGCGAAAAAGTCGATCGCCAGCGGCGCATAGCCGGCTCGCCGCGCGGAGGCGGTCAAGGCGCGAGCGGAGGTCGCCGCGATTAGAATTGTTGGCGCCTCAGCCATGAATCTCGCGCGCCAAGGCAAAAGCATCGCGAAAATCAAAACGGACGACTTTGCTCACTGTGGTCATACGTTGAAACAACTGGAATTCCGTCTTGTATTTCGTGTTGCCGAGCGCGAGCGGGCCGATGCCGAGCGCTGTGGACTTTCCGATCGGCGCCCCATTGGCGGAGGACGAAAGCCCCTCGATCCCGGATGGCGGTACAGCGTTGGCGTCCGCCGCGACGAGAAGGTCTGTCGCGGCCTCGATCTGCGCCGTGGTTAGGATGGGAACGCCTGCCCTGCCCGCACAGATGATTGCCTGAGCATCCTTGACAACGGCAAGCTTGCGCTCATCGGTCGAGCCGTCCGCCGCTTGGACGTCGACCTTGAAGCGCGCCTTGATCTGCGCCGCGCCCTTCGTCACGCGCTGAACGCCATCATGACCGACGAGCGTAACCAGCGCGCCGTCGAGCGCCGCAATGACCGCCGTCGAAAATCCGACGACGCCGGTGGCCCCGAAGACAGCCAGTTTCAGACCCTTGAGACCGCGGCCGTGTTTCGTTTTCAAAACCGTCTCGATACTCGCCATCATCGCCGCGGCGGTGGTGAAGGAGCCAGCGGGATCGGCAAATACGGACGCTTCGAAGGGAGGCACCTGCGCAGCTTTGGCCGCGTCGAGCATATCGAGCGCGAGCACGGCATCCTTGCCGCCGATAAAAATCCCGGTACGCGCGCCACGATCGGGCGGCCGCGAAAAAATCGCGTCCTGGACTAGACCCGCCACCTCATCGAGTAAAACAGATGTGTAAGGAATAACGGCGTCGTACCCTGCATCAAGCGCCATGTTGACGTCGAACGGACTCACGTGCTTCAGCGGAGTCAGCATATGCAAAATGTTCTTGTTGGCCACTATCCCTCCTCCGCAGCGCGGGCCGACTTAATCTCGATGTCTTCTATCGATCGCCCGCTTCCTCTTCGATCGCGCAGCCGCGATTCAGCGCAGAAACGATGCGGATGTCCAGCGCGCGCGCATTGGCGTTTTGTCGCGCCGTCGCTGTTAGACGCTCGGCTTCCTCTCGGCTGTCGACGAAGGCAAAGCCCGTGGGGCCCCAAGAGCTCTGGCCGACGCCGCGCGCGCCCAATCGCTCGAGAACGCCAAGCACTGCCGCGACGTCCGGACTTGTGAAGCGGCCACCGCCCTGGGCCGAAGCGAAATAGTCGCCAAGTATTTGTTGTACGTGTTGTATCCCTTCGCCAAACCCAACGATATCGCGTTCAACGACCGCGGGAAGCGCTCGCATCAAAATGAACCTGCAGATTTCACCCGCCGCAGCCGCCGACATTGGCGCCAGCGCGCGAAAGGCGGCGCGCTCGGCCTCTCCATGCGCGCCGCGTCGTTGAGGATCGAGGATCAGGATAATTTGCCATGCCTCGGGAAATTTTATACCTGCGAGAATCGGCGGCGCCGCGCTCGTCGGCGCCCGGCCGCCGTCGACGACAAGGCCGCCCGTTTCGAACAGCCCGATCCCCACGCCGGAACGCGCCCCGCGATCCAGAAACAGCGCATCGCCGGCAGAATTTAGCGGCAATCCATGTGAACGCCGCAAGGCGGCGGCGATCGCCAGAGCGAGCTGCGTCCCCGATCCGAGCCCCGCATGCGGCGGGATCGCCTTTTCAATTGATAGATGATGCGCTTGCGCCAGGCCCAAGCGCTGCTGCATCGCCTGGAGATAGCGTGAAGCCCGTTCACGCTCAAAACCTTCGACGCGTGATGGGCCGCGCTGCAAGGTTAGGCGACCGCCGAGCCCGTCAATGGCGAGGCCGACGCTGCCAAACCTCCGGCCCAACGCGCCATTAAGATCAAGAAATCCGAGATGCAGACGCGCCGACATCGTCACCGACACACGCCGCGGAGCCGCTCCCCTCGAGACGTTCATTCTAACACCCGGCGACGCAGATCGCGCGCTCTGAAATGGACTTGCCGAACGCAATGCGACAATGATAATCTTTTGTATTGGAGGAAATGACAAGCGACGCCGTACTTAGGCGGGTTTCGAACGCCCGGGAGAAACCGTGCAATGGCCGAACAGACGGCGGAGCGGGTTTATTCTGCACCGGAGATAGAATCCCGGCTACAGCGCGATCTTCCCCATTGGCGCTACGAAAACGAGTGGATTCGGCGACGTTATCGCACACATGGGTGGAAGGGAACGCTGATGGTCATCAACGCGGTGGGCCATCTCGCCGAGGCGGCATGGCATCATCCGGATATCACGGCGTCGTACGCTTGGGTCGAGGTCAGGCTGAAGACGCATTCGGCCAAGGGCGTTACAGATAAAGACTTCGAACTTGCGAAGAAAATTGAGGATTTTGTTCAATGGCGTCCCGGCAAGGCCGGCGGCGCATTAGAGGGCGCCCCGGAAACGGACCAACGTTTCGCTTATATAAAATACGACTAGAGTTGTTCCTGCGGCGGCTAACACGTCGGCACGTGCTGACGAAAAACAATACCGCAAAGCGATAAGGATTCTGAGGATGACGCGGTCCTCAATCAACGGACGCGCCGCTCCGTTGAAAGCCGCCATCGCGGAGGCGGCGCGGCTGATTTCAGAAAGCCGTCAGACGGTTATAACCGGCCTCGGCACGGACATCGCGGGGGTTCGCGCGGCCCTTCTGCTCGCCGATCGGATCGGCGGCGTTGTCGATCATGTTCATTCCGCCGCGCTATTGCGCGACCTCGACGTCCTCCGTGAGCACGGAGCTATGTTGACGACGCCCGGCGAAGCGCGGATTCGCGGCGACGTCCTTCTGCTCGTCGGCGACGTATCGGCTGACCCTGCCCTGCCTGGAATCTTTCCGGATTTCAAGCTGCCGCTTGGCCTACCGTCCTCGCCGTCAGCGAAACGCCGCGTCATCCATTTGAGCGATCCGGCCACGGTCCGAGCCGCCACGGCTGCCCGCACCAGCAAGGCTTCGGCTTCGATTGAAGAGCGCCCGCAGCTTCCGCTGCGGTTGATCGGCGCCGTTCGGGCGCGCGTCAACGGCCGTCCCGTCGCGCTCGACGACGCTATGCTGCGCGAAGTCGAAGCGGTCGTTGACGCTTTGAAATCCGCGACTTTTGGCATCGCGATATGGTCGGCCGGCTCGCTCGACGCCCTGACAATCGAGATGCTTTGCGGCCTCGTCAAAGATATCAACGCCAATACGCGATTCGCCGGATTGCCGCTCGTACCTGGAGACAATGCGGCGGGCGTGTTGCAAACCTGCGCCTGGATGAGCGGCTTTCCGATCCGGACGAGCTTCGCGCCGGGGTATCCCGAGCATGACCCCTGGACATTCGATACCGACCGCATGGTCGATAGCGGCGAGGCGGATTGCGCGCTTTGGATTTCGACGTACCAGCCTATTGCGCCGCGTTGGCAAAAGCCTATCGCCACCATCGCTCTCACCAACGCCGGCGCCGAGTTCGCGCAGGCGCCCGCGGTTCATATCGTGGTCGGCCATCCTGGCGTCGACCACGATTGCGTGGAATATTCCGCATGGATGGGAACGTTGACGACGAAGGCGGCGTCGCACAGGACAGATGCGCCATCGGCGGCCGAGGTTATCCGAGCACTCTCAGCGTTGCTTGACGACAGGGAGAGGCCGCTGTGTTGATACGTATCACCGGCGGTCGCGTGATCGACCCCGCTCATCGCGGCGAGGATGTCGAGGACGTCTGGATACGCGATGGAGGCATCGTGGAGCCTCCGAACCCTGGCGTGCAACCGGATGCGGTTCACGACGCCAAAGGTATGGTCGTGATGGCGGGCGGGATCGACATCCACTCCCATATCGCCGGCGCCAATGTGAATACCGCGCGCTTGCTATTGCCGGAGTGGCGGCGCGGCGCAACGCGGCGCCCTAGCGAAACGCCGCTTTCAACCGCCGGATGGTCGACCTTCCAAACAGGCTGCGACTATGCGGCGATGGGTTTCACGACCGTTGTGGAGCCGGCGATCGCCCCTCATCACGCACTGCATGCTCATCTCGAGCTTGCCGACATCCCGATCATCGATAAGGCGATTCTCTGCGTCCTCGGCAATGACGACTACCTCCTTCGGCTCATCCGCGATGGGGCCGGATCAAATCACATCAAAGATTATGTCGCCTGGAATCTCCAGTCGAGCCGGGCGCTCGGCATAAAAGTTATCAACGCCGGAGCGGCGGCCGCCTTCAAAGCGAATGTACGCTCATTTTCGCTCGACGATCTCGTACCTTGGTACGGCGTGTCGTCCCGTCAGATCTTCAAGGCCCTGCAGCATGCGGCGGTCGACCTTGACTTGCCGCATCCCCTTCATGTCCATTGCAACAACCTCGGTCTCGCTGGGGCGCTCGATTCCGTGATCGCCACGATCGAAGCGGCCGAAGGCTTGCCTCTGCATCTTGCGCATATTCAATTCTACGCCTATGGCGAGGAAGGCGACCGCAAGTTTTCTTCGGGCGCCGCCCGCCTCGCCGAATGCGTGAATGCTCATAAGAACGTTACGGTGGACGTGGGTCAGGTCATGTTCGGCCAGACCGTGACGATCTCCAGCGATGTCACGCGGCAATTCGGCTCAATTCGCACCGCCAGCCCGAAGAAATGGGCGATAATCGATGGCGATTCAAACGGCGGCGGAATCGTCCCCTACAAATATCGCGAGAACAATTTTCACAATTCTGTTCAATGGGCAGCGGGCTTGGAACTGTTTTTGTTGATCGAGGAACCGACCCGCGTCTTTTTCACCACCGATCATCCCAATGGCGCGCCCTATACAGCTTATCCCGAGATTATAGCCCTGCTGATGGACCGTGATCTTCGCGCCGAATGGATCGCGCGTTTGCCGCCTGAAGCGATCGCGATGACAACCCTACCTTCCATCAAACGCGAATATTCGCTCAGCGAAATCGCCATCATGACGCGTTCGTCGCCCGCTGGTCTCCTTGGTCTCAGCGACCGAGGACGTCTCGACCCGGGGGCGCGGGCGGACATCGCTGTCTATCGCGAGCAGGCGGACAAGGCTGCAATGTTCCGCGCGGCGGCGCTCGTGTTCAAGGACGGCCATCTCGTTGTACGCGACGGCCAAGTCCAGCACTACAGAACGGGCCGCGCGTTGATTGTCGATCGACGAGCCGACGCTGCGATCGATCAGCGCATGCAGCGTTACTATGAGGAGCGTTATGGCGTCTCGGCGGATTTTATGAAGGTGCAAGCGAGCGCGATAGGCGTCGCCGAACCCTTTGAGTTGGCGCGATGATGGCGTTGAAGAGGAATGGGATCGTGATCGACGACACGTTCGCGGAGGCCTTCGGTATGCGCGCCGCCGCGATCGTGATCACTGCCGACAGTTTGCGTTGGGCCCGCCAGGCGGCCGTGACGATGACGGGCTTTGCAACGTCGGTCATTGGTTGCGGTTGTGAAGCAGCGATTGATCGCGATCTTGAACCCAACGAGACGCCGGACGGTCGGCCTGGTGTTCGGACGCTCGTCTTCGCCATGTCGACGACGGACCTGCAGAACCAATTGCGGAACCGGGTCGGGCAATGCGTTCTGACCTCGCCGGGCTCGGCTTGCTACGGCGATCTCGATGGCGACGAGCGGATCAAACTCGGCGATTCGCTGCGCTATTTCGGCGACGGCTGGCAAATCTCGAAGCAGATCGGCGCCAAGCGTTATTGGCGTATTCCAGTCATGGACGGCGAATTTGTTTGCGAAGGGTCCGTGGCGATGACCCGCAAGGCGGTTGGCGGCGGCAATCTTTTGATCTTGGGCGTCAGCGCCAAGCAGACGCTCGCCGCCGCCGAAGCGGCCGTCAACGCCATCGAGGCGACGGCCGATGCAATCATGCCCTTTCCCGGCGGCATCGTCCGCTCTGGCTCCAAGGTTGGGGCGAAATACAAGAACATGCGCGCTTCGACCAATGAAGCCTTCTGCCCTACCTTGCGAGGACGCGTGAAGTCCGCCTTGGATCCGGAAATCGCCAGCGTGCTCGAGATTGTCATCGACGGATTGACGTCCGAAGCTGTCGCCAATGCGATGCGCGCGGGGTTGCGGGCGATCATCGAGCTCGGGCCGGTTGCGGGCGCGGCGCGGGTAAGCGCAGGAAACTATGGCGGCAAGCTCGGCCCTCACCACTATCATCTCAAGGACCTGGCGCCTCGATAAGGCTGAGCAAGGAGACGAAAGGTGGGCCAGTTGGTTCTTCGATTGCGCGCTGCGCCGGATCAGCGGCTCGATATGTCGCCCCTGATCCCCCAAGGCCTCGCGGGCAAGAGTCGCGGCGAGATCGAAAGAATCGCGCTTCAAACAACGCGACGGGCGATATGTGTCGGAGATATTTTCGATGTTTCCGGCGATAGCGCGGAAAGCATCGTCGTCGCAGCGGGCTCTGATCGCTTTGATCGCGTTGGCGAGGGCATGAGCGCCGGCTCCATCGTCGTCGAAGGCGATGTCGGCAATCGCGCCGGCCGATCGATGGCGGGCGGACAACTCACTGTACGAGGAAACGCCGGCCATTGGGCGGCTTCCGGGATGACGGCGGGGACGATCGAAATCGACGGCTCTGCCGGCGATCATCTCGGCGGACCGCTGGCCGGCGAAATTCAGGGAATGAATGGCGGGACGGTGATTGTGCGCGGCAATGTTGGCGATCGGGTCGGCGATCGCTTGCGTCGCGGCATGCTCATCGTCGAGGGAAATGCGGGCGACGGCGCAGGCGCACGAATGCTTGCCGGCACGTTGATTGTGCTCGGCTCCGTCGGCCCTGGCGCGGGCTATCTGCTCCGCCGAGGCACGTTGGCCCTGGGCGCCATACGCGGCGATCTCGGGCCGACGTTTCTCGATTGCGGCGTTCACGATCTCGTGAGTCATCGCCTCATGGCCGCGTTCGTGCGTCCGTTGAGCGAAGCGGCGGCGCGACTGTTTGGCGCGCCATTGCGCCGCTACATCGGCGACACCGCGCTTCTTGGAAAGGGCGAAGTCTTTATCGCGATGTGATCGCGCTTGCGCGTGGATATTGAAGGGCCCCGATCGTGGGCGCCTTTTCCTTCTCCGAGACTAATTCCCGTCCACTCGGGAATTTTTACTTTCAGCTCCCACAAAAAAAGAACTGCCTATGCCGTGTAGACAGAACTATATTCTACCGATGGCGTGGCCTCTCATCGCCACGTCCAGAATCTCAGGGAGATTGCAATGGCCTGGTCGACCCCCATGATTGTTGAAGACTGCGTTGGAATGGAAGTTACCAGCTACGCTTCCGCGCAGAGGTGAACTGTTCTCGCCGGATCG
>JASLHV010000160.1 GCA_030153205.1 Roseiarcus sp.
CGAGGTTTGAACGCGAGGGACGCCTAAGTCTCGAGGTCGACTCTTGCGTCGATTTCCATGGTACGCAAGCTAAGCTCTGGGGGCCGACGGAGAACGCGCCATGTTCGATTCCGATCATCTCGTTTCCTTGCGACCCCCAGCCGTTCCGCTCAATCGCCGCGCTCTGGTCAAGACCAGCCTTTCCATCGGCTTTTGCGCGGCGATCACGCCGGTCTTCGCGCAAGTGATCACGACGCCCGCCGACGGGCTCGTCGCAGGCGAGGTTAAAGTACCTTCCGATGGCGTCGATATCCCGGCCTATCGGGCGATGCCTGATCGCGGCGGACCTTTTCCAACCGTACTCGTGATCCAAGAGGTATTCGGCGTCCATGAATATATCAAGGACGTGTGTCGGCGATGGGCGAAGCTGGGTTACTACGCGATCGCGCCGGAGCTTTATGCGCGCCAGGGCGATCCGGCCAAGGAGCCGGATATCGCCAAGCTGATGGCCGATATCGTCTCGAAGGTTCCGGACGCTCAAGTGACCGGCGATCTCGATGCGACGCTTGCTTTCGCCAAGGCGAGCGGCTCGGCGGACCTATCCCACGCCGCCGTCACTGGCTATTGCTGGGGCGGCCGCCAGACTTGGCTCTATGCCGCGCATAATCCCGATTTGAAGGCCGCGGTGGCCTGGTATGGTCCGCTCGCGACGCCGACGGACCCGACGTTAAAGCCGAAGAATCCGCCGGATATTGTCGGCGCGTTGAAAGTACCGACGCTCGGTCTCTATGGCGGCCAGGATCATGGGATCACGGCGTCGCAGATCGAGGTCATGCAGAAGAAGCTGGCCGAGGCCGGCGGCGCTTCCAAGATCATCGTCTATCCCGACGCCGGCCACGGTTTCCACGCTGATTATCGGCCGAGCTACAACAAGGCCGACGCCGAAGAATCATGGAAAGAGGCGACGGCCTGGTTGAAGGCGCATGGCGTTTAGGTCTGCTCGACCGCCTTGGCCGCCGCATCGATCGCATCGGCGATGGCGCGGATCTGCTCTTCATTGACCGGGCGGCTGCGCAGGCGCAGCCGCACCGCGGTGAAGAGATTCTCGACGGCGCGTCGAACTTGCGGCGGCGCGCCGCGGCGCGAAGCCGATTCCGAAACGCGGGCAAAAATGGCGTCGACCGTCGATCGATTGGCCTGAAGGAATGCTTTGCCTTCTTCGGTCAGCGTATAGAGCCTGCGGCCGCCGTGCTCTTCGCTGACCGTCGCGTGACCGACTTCTTCGAGCAAGGTCAGGGTCGGATAGACGACGCCCGGGCTGGGGCTATAGCCCTCGCCGACGCGCTCCTCGAGCGCCTTGATGATTTCGTAGCCGTAACGCGGCTTCTCGTCGAGAAGCGCCATGATCACCAGGCGCAGATCGCCGTGGTCGAAGATGCGTTTGCCGTCGCGTTCGCGTCCGCCGCCCCAATGGCGTCGGTGCTCGTGGCCGAAATGGTGGACGTGACGATATTCATCGCGCAGGGCGTTTACGTGGTCGCGCCAGTGTGAGTGTCTGAAAAACATGGGATTTCCCTCAAGTTGCGACATAATACGATATGTCTTGAATTGAGATATATCTTGTTATGTCGGAATGTCAAGGACCTGCCGCGCGGAACCCGGTTGAGATGCCTTGAAATGCTGATTCCTGGCTTTGCATTTTCGCCGGAATGACAGGCCCCGGGGGCCCTAGCGACTGGACGCGGTGAATTCACCTGCGCCGGTCATCAGTCCCGTCGTCGGGTCGAAATAAGCGGGCCTGTGTCATGGCGGGCGGCGATATCGAACTCGTCAGGGGAGATCTCGAAGATCGAGCCGCCCGAACTGCTGCACTTCTCCGCTTGAGGTTACACCGCCCCAAGAGACCTACAGCCATCCCTGCAGTTCGCGTAACACCACCGACTCGATGACCTTGATCCCTTCCGCGCTATCGTTGAGGCAGGGCAGGCCGGCGAATTTCTCTCCGCCGCTATTCAAGAAATAGCCGGCGTTCTCGACGCCGATTTCCTCGAGCGTCTCGATGCAGTCGGCGGCGAAGCCGGGCGTGACGACCGCCAAACGCTTGACGCCGCGCGCGGCCAGCGCCTTCACGGTCGCGTCTGTGTAGGGCTGGAGATATTCCGTCGCGCCGAAACGCGATTGGAAACTCATCGGCATTTCCTCGGGCGTCTTGTTCAGCTTTTCGCGCAGCAGCCGCCAAGTCCTGGCGCAGTGACAATAGTACGGATCGCCCCTCTCGAAATAGATGCGCGGTATGCCGTGGAAGGAGGTCAAAACGACTTCCGGTTCGAAATCGAGCGCGCCGACCGCGCTTTTTACGGATTCGGCCAGCGCATCGATATAGGTCGGGTCGTCGTAATAGGGTGAGGCGACGCGCAGCGTCGGCTGCCACCGCATCGTTTTCAGCGCGTCAAAGGCTTTGTCGCAGACCGTCGCCACAGTCGCCGCGCAATATTGCGGATAAAGCGGTACGAGAAGAATTTTGTCGCAACCATCGGCTTGGAGCGCCTTCAACTTGTCGGCGATCGCGGGCAGCCCGTAGCGCATCGCCCAGTCGACGATGCAACGCTCCTCCGGATCCCGGCCATTTCCCTTCAGCGCTTCCGCGAGTTTTTCGGCGCTGGCGCGTGTCGTCGTCTTCAGCGGGCTCTCGTTGCGCTCCTTGTTCCAGATCGCATCATAGTCGCGTCCCTTCAACAAAGGGCGGCGGGTCAAGATGGCCAGGTTGAGGATCGGCCACCAGATCAGACGAGGCGTTTCGATGACGCGGCGGTCGGAGAGGAACTCCTTGAGGTACCGCCGCATCGACCAATAGTCGGTCGCCTCCGGCGTGCCGAGATTGACCAACAGCACGCCGATGCGACCATGCGCGATCGCCGGATGATCCTTGGGCCGCGGGTCAGCGGCGCTAAAGGTTTCCGACGACGGAGGCGCGTTCATCGATCGCCTTTCCGCTTAAGGCGCGCTATCCGGCAGGAAATTCATCGCCACGCCATTGATGCAATAGCGCAGACCGGTCGGCGGCGGCCCGTCAGGGAAGACATGACCAAGATGCGAGCCGCAGCGCGAGCAATGGGCTTCTGTGCGCACCATGCCCCAGGAACGATCCGTCGATGTCTCCACCGCGCCGGGCTCGGGGTCGTTGAAACTCGGCCAGCCGGTACCGCTCTCGAACTTCTTTTTCGAGACGAAGAGAGGCTGATCGCAGCCGGCGCAGATGAAGACGCCGGCGCGCTTTTCATAGTTCAACGCGCAGCTTCCCGCCCGCTCCGTGCCATGCTCGCGCATGATGTGGAATTGCTCCGGCGTCAGGCGCTGGCGCCATTCCGCTTCGCTGTGGGTGACCGGATATTCGGCAACTTTCATTGCAAGTCTCCTTGAATGCACCTTAACGCGCCGGCCTGTTCGAGGGAAATTCGGCAAGCGCCTTGGCGCATCGCGTCGCTCTTCTTTCGATCGAAATAGGCGTTTTGTTACTGCGCTGCTTCCGCGCTTCCTGTTTCGCCATCGATAAACTGGGCCCGCGCCAGCGAGGCGAAAAGGCCGCCGGCGGCGACTAATTGATCAAATGAGCCGCGCTCCACGATCCGGCCCTGATCGAAGACCAGAATTTGATTGGCCTCGCGGATCGTCGCCAGGCGATGGGCGATGACGAACGTCGTGCGGCCGCGGGTCGCCGCCTTGAGCGCCTCTTGAAATTGCCGTTCCGTCTTGGCGTCGAGCGCGCTGGTCGCCTCATCCAGGATCAGGATCGGCGGATCTTTGAGCAAAGCGCGAGCGATCGCGAGCCGCTGGCGTTCGCCGCCTGAGAGCGTGCGTCCGCGCTCGCTGACCAATGTGGCGAGGCCTTGCGGCAGATCGGCGACAAAATCGGCGGCTTGCGCGCGCTCCAAGGCGAGGCCGATTTCCTGCGGCGTGGCGTCTGGCTTGCCGACGCGAAGATTGTCCTCGATCGAACGGGCAAAGAGCAGCGGCTCCTGGAACACGACGCCGATGTTTCGTCTGAGCGAGAAGAGCGTGATGTCTTTGAGATCGCGACCGTCGACGAGCACACGGCCTTTGGTTGGATCGAACACGCGATGCAGCAGGCTCAAAGTCGTCGACTTGCCCGAGCCGGTGGGGCCAACGAGCGCGATCGTCTGGCCCGGCGCGACGTCGAAGGATATGTCGCTCAACGCATCGCGTTCGCCGTCATACGAATAGGAGACGTTCTCGAATGTCGCGCGTCCCGCGAGCCGCCCTACGGCGACGGCGCCGGGCCGGTCCGCGACCGTCGAAATCGTGTCGAATATTTCGAAGAATTGCGACAACCGCGGCGCTTGGATGAACATGTAGTTGATCAGCCCGACGAATTGCTCGAGACGCGTAATCAGCATTGTCGCGAGATTCATAAAGGTGATGATCTCGCCGATCGTCGCCAGGCCTTGAATGTTCAGCCAAATGCCGAAGACGAAAATACCGAAGAGGGTAAGCGTCGCGCAGGCGCGGGTCGCAATCGTCGCGGCGGCCCACCAGGAAAGGACGGGAAGCTGCGCAGCGAGCAAAGTGTCGATAAGGCCACGCACCGCGCGGGCCTCCTCGTCGACACGCGCAAAACTCTGGATGACCGGCACATTGCCGAGCGCATCCGACACGCGTTCGGCGAGATCGGAGCTGTATCGGCCAACCTCGCCCTGGCGCCGCTCCGTTCGCTGCAACACGAAATTGATCGTCAGCCCGAAGATGACGACCAAGCCGACAAGGAACAGGCCGAGACGCCAGTTGATGACGAGCGTCAGCGGCAGAAGGACGAAGAGCGAAACGGCGCCAGCGCAATGATCGCGGAAGAAGGAAAGCCAAAGCGTGAAGAGCGCGTCCGCGCCTTCGATCATCACTTTTAGCAGGCGACCCGAATGGGCGCGCACGTGAAAGCTTAGAGGGAGGTGCAGCGCATGCTCGAAATAGTCGGCCATGACCGCCAGGCGCCGTCGATGGGCGAGGCGGTCGGCGTTCAACGCGACGATCACGCTGGCGCCGATGGTGAAAAGGCCGAAGGCGACCCAGGCCGCGAGCGGGAAGGCCACTTCGCCCCATTGCGGCGGCCGCGCCGCGGCGCGCGCCATGGTCAGCGCGTCGACGATACGGCCGAGCAGCACCGGCTCGGCGAATTGCGCCGCTGCAACCAGAATATTGGCGAGACCCAGCGCCAGCGCCGCGCCTTTGGCCGCGGCGAGAAGCGCAAACGCTCGCGCATAGAGTCGAAAAAAGGGCATTGATATCTGAGCGCGTCAAAAGGACCGGGCCGCCTTATCACGGAGCGATGATCTCGACGCAAGCCTTGGCGTTGCGCGCTGTTTTAAGAAAGAGAAACGTTCCTCGATTGTAAAATCGCCTCGTCATTGACAGAGCCTTGCCGAATGTCCTTATTGGCCCCCGATAAATTTACGCATCTTGCTGAGTCCTCAGCCATGAGATTGGTTCTCGTCTCGGCGCTACTGATTTTTGCGATGGGATCGGCTTCCGCCGATACACAACGCCCATCGCAGATCGCCTGCGACTCCAAAAAAATCGGCGCCCAGGCGCTTGCAGATTGCCTGCGCAACGCCGCCGACCGCAGCGACAAGGAGCTCGCCGGCGCTGTCGCCGCCGCGATCAAGACAATCGACGGACGAACGGGCATGCTCAGCGCGCAAAAGTCGCGCTGGAAACGTTCGCTCAACGACTCCCAGTCCCTATGGCTGAGCTGGCGCGACGCCGATTGCCAGGACGTCGCCCCTTTCGAAGCTGGCATGTCCGCCAAAGGCGGCGACCCGCGCCTCGGCTGCATTATCGACCACGACGCTCAGCGGGTTGAAGAGTTGAAGGCGCGTTATCAATAGGGGCGCCGCGCCCTCACTCCAGCGCCGACGGATTTTCCATATACGCGGCGATGCGTTCGAACAGCGCGTTGGGGCGCTCGGCGAAGAGGCGGTCGAAGAGGCGCTGGGCGCGCTTTTGAAGGCGCTTCTGGCGTCGCTCCACGGCCCGCGCCAGCGTCTCGCCTTGCGCCGGCGAGACCTC
>JASLHV010000500.1 GCA_030153205.1 Roseiarcus sp.
TACGCCAAAATCGGTCTCGACCAGAACGGGCGCGTCAGCATCGACTGGGGCGTCTATGGCGTGCCGGAGACGTTCATCGTCAAAGGCGATGGGACGATCGCTTACAAATTCATCGGCCCGATGGACCCTGAAACGCTGGCGAAAGTCGTGCGGCCGGAAATCGACAAGGCGATGAACTGAACGAGGTCAGTTCACGACCCTCTTCGCATAGGGACTGTCGAGCGAAAACGCTGGAATATCGACCTCGAAAACGCGGCCGTTCTCATCCACCATGCGATAGGTTCCGACCATGATGCCGCTGGGGGTCCTTAAAGGACAGCCGGAGGTATAACGGAAGGCGTCGCCCGGCTTCAAAGTCGGCTGCTCGCCGACGACGCCAGGTCCCTGCACCTCTTCGCGCCGACCGTCAGCGTCGGTGATCTTCCAATGACGATGCGTGAGCTGGACCGTCACATCCCCGCCATTGGCGATCTCGATCGTATAGGACCAGCAATAACGTCCTTCGTCCGGATCCGAATGGTCGACGAGGAAGTTTGGATGAACGGTCACCCGGATATTGTTGCTCACCGCGCTATACATGGTCCACAGTCTAGCAAAAGCGGAGCGGGAAGTCCCGCATATGAAGGAGAGCCGGTTGAGCGAGGCGATCAAGGCGGAGGCGGTTGGTTTGCTCGAGCGCCTCGTTTCCTTCGACACGGAAAGCGACAAAAGCAATCTGCCGCTGATCGACTTCGTAGAGGACTGGCTGCGCCAACGCGGCGTCGACGTGCTGCGCGCGCCGAACAAAGCGGGCGACAAGGCGGCGCTCCTTGCGACCATAGGCCCGAAAGTCGATGGCGGAATCGTTCTTTCCGGCCACACCGACACGGTGCCGGTCGCCGGCCAGAAATGGACCAGCAATCCCTTTTCCTTGCGCGCCGACGGCGAACGTCTGTTTGCGCGCGGGGCCTGCGACATGAAAGGCTTCGACGCGATCGCTTTGGCCATGGTCCCGTATTTTCAGGCGGCGCCGCTGCAGCGGCCGGTGCATATCGTTTTGAGCTATGACGAAGAGACGACATGCCTCGGCTCGATCGATTTCATCAAGCGCTTCGGCCAAGACCTGCCGCGCCCGCGCGCGGTGATCGTCGGCGAGCCGACGCTGATGGAGGTCGTCGACGCTCATAAGAGCATCGCGACATTCATGACGACTGCGACCGGCTTCGAAGCGCATTCCTCGCAACCGGCGCTTGGCGCGAACGCCGTGGCGGCTGCTTGTGAAGTCGTCGCGGAGATCTATCGGATCGCCGAAACGTACGAGAAGAGCGCGACGCCCAATCCTCGGTTCGACCCGCCCTATTCGACGCTTCATGTCGGCACGATCCATGGCGGAACGGCGCGGAATATTTTGGCGCGCGAATGCGCGTTTCACTGGGAGTTTCGCGGTCTGCCCGGCGAGAGGGGGATGGCGGCCTTGCGGCGCGTCGAGGACTATGTCGAGAAAATCGCCCTGCCGCGGCTGACGCGCCATGTCCAAGGCCCGACCATCAAGACGGTTGTCGAGGTGGATATTCCCGGCCTTGCCGCGGAGCCAGGCTCGGCGGCGGAAACGCTGGCTTTGAAACTGACGCGCTCCAATCAGACGCGGGCCGTGTCTTTCGCGACGGAAGCCGGACAATTTCAGGGCGCGGGTCTGCCGACCATCGTCTGCGGCCCCGGCTCAATCGAGCAAGCGCACAAGCCGGATGAGTTCCTGACGGTCGGTCAAATCGACGCTTGCATCGCCTTTTTGAAGCGCCTTGCGGAAGAGCTGGCGAGCTGACAGGGCAAGGAATTAATTTCGCGGGCCCGTCTTTCGCCCGTTTCATTTATTATTAATCAAGATTCGCGCGCTAGCTTCGCGTCGTATTTTCGAATGCGTTGGGAACATTCGATTTGAGGTTGCGCCTATGGAGTCGCCGTCCCGCAGCAAGCCGACGTCGGAAACGCGTCGCTCGACCCGCGAAAGAACATTTCTGCAGGCGCGCATTGCGTTCGGCGACGGCGCGATTTCGTCGCAATGCACGGTGACGCAGCTCTCGTCCTCCGGCGCGCGTCTCAATGTTTCGTCGAGCGTCTCCTTGCCCGATCGATTCGAGATCGCGATTCCGCAACGCGGGGTCAAATTTCGCGCGCGGCTGGTCTGGCGGCACGCCGACCAGGCCGGCGTCGAATTCGAGCAATTGGATGAATCCGACTTCGAGCCTTTGCCCGAAGACCTCCCGTTGCGAATTCGCGAGTTGGAGGCGATTAACGCAAAGCTGCGCGCGCAGATCGCGGAATTGACGCTGCAAGTCGCCCGTCTGACCGAAGCCTAAGTCCCAAACGTCAGGATCGCGTCGAGGTCTCTCGCGCCGCCGTGGGCGTTGCGCCGGTCGGCGTCAGGGGCAGCTTTCTCCCTATCAGCGCGCCAAGCGCATTCAACAGCGGATCGAGCAGCAAGGTCGTGACGCTATGCGGGTCGCGGTCGTCCATCGCCGCGCCGAATTTGATCTTCGGCGGCTCTTTCTCCGGGATCGCCAATGTGCCGAACAACCAGTCCCAAATCGCAAGACTTGCGCCCATGTTGCGATTGAAATGCGCGCTATCGGTCGAATGGTGGATTTGATGATGGGCGGG
Organism: Roseiarcus sp.; assembly: GCA_030153205.1. Lineage (GTDB taxonomy): Bacteria > Pseudomonadota > Alphaproteobacteria > Rhizobiales > Beijerinckiaceae > Roseiarcus. The sequence continues at coordinate 2,638 of JASLHV010000500.1, forward strand.
GCTCATGAAAACGCGGCCAAGCCAACCGCGCATCGGAATCCAAAAATGCGAATGCTGAAGCTGCGCGGTCAGGTAGATATAGAGGATCATCAAAATATTCTGCCCGTCCAGCGTGAAACTCTCGACGGACTTTCCCAGCGCATATTGGGCAATCCCTCCGAAGAGGCCTGTCGCCAAAGCCAGATTATTCCATAGGATTATGGAATCGACGGGATGGACGCGGAAGTTGGTCAGCGGCGTCAGGACTTCCGCCGAATGATGAGTCTTGTGCAATTCCCAGAGAGCGGGAATGCGATGCTTCAGCGTATGATCGATGAAGAAGCCCAATTC
>JASLHV010000018.1 GCA_030153205.1 Roseiarcus sp.
TTTGCACGCTGAGCACTTTGGCGCCGGGCGGCCGGGGCGCAGCGCGCGCGCCAGCGCGGCCATAGAGTTCGTTGGTCAGCGATCGGCCTACCATGTGACGGATGATCGTTTCGCGCGTGAAAGACTTGGCGTCGTCGGTGACGACATGAGCGCCGTCGCGCAAAATCGTGATCCGATCGGAAATTTCGAGCGCCTCCTCCAAGGCGTGGCTGATGAAGATGATCGAAACCTTGTCTTTCCGCAGCCGATCGGTCAGCGCGAAGAGATGATGCTTCTCTTCCGGCGTCAGCGTGGCGGTCGGCTCGTCGAAAATGATGATCTTCGCTTTGAGCCGCACCGCGCGGGCAATCTCGACCATCTGCCGTTTGGCCGTGCCGAGCGATTGGACCGTAGCGGTTGGGTCAACAGGAAAATTCAGCGACTGCAAGAATTGCTGCGCGTCGATATAGGTTCCGCGCAGACGATTGAAGAATTTTTCGTCGCCGAGATAGAGGTTCTGCGCGACCGTCATGCTCGGCACGAGGCTGGTCTCTTGATAGACCATGGCGATGCCGTAGCGCCGCGCCAGCGACGGGCTGGCGATCTGCACAGGCTGGCCTTCGATGCGGATTTCGCCCTGGGTCGGCGTTACCGCGCCGGCGAGGATTTTCACCAGCGTCGATTTGCCGGCGCCGTTCTCTCCGAGGATGGCGTGAACCTCGCCGCGCCGTAAGTCGAAATCGATGTCCTTGAGCGCGGCGACGCCGCGATAATGTTTGCCGACGCCTTTCATCTCGAGCAGCGGCGGCTCCGCTTGGGACGAAAGCGTCATGACGTCGCTCCATTGTCAGCGAAGGACACGACGATTCCGTCCCCTTTTGCGGCGAAATAAACGCGCCCCTCGAAGGCGAGGCAGGAAGTCACGCCGTGCCGGCGCCCGTTCGCTCGGCTGTGAAAGCTTGCAATAGGACGGTATGCAGAATCGAGACGCGCCGCCAGCCCATAGGATCGGCTCGGCGACCACGGTTTCAGCACGCCAAGCTGCTTGACGCCGCCCTGTTGCGTTGGCTCGAGCGGCGATCGCCCGGAGCGAAGGCTCGGCGCCGTCCAAAAGTCCGGATCGATCTTTTCGATCATCCGCCGGCGGAAGTGATCTTCTCTCAAAACGAACTCGACGAGTTGGCTGCGCGGTGCGAACAGAGCGAGCCAAATTGCGCCACCGGCGCCGCGCGACAGACGACTGGGATAAGCGGGGAGGCCCTCGATCACCGGTACGTTACGCTTGGAGGCGCCTGGGACAATGCGCGTCAGCGTGCTACGCCAGCTTTCGGAAATGACGACGGCTTCACCCTCATCGAGGAGGCCATAGGGGTACGCGAGATCGCCGGCAATTTGCTCTCGTGCGCCGCTCGCGGGGTCGAGCCGCCACACCGAGCCGCAAGCGTTCTTCTCCATCAGGTCGCGTTTCCAGTCGGCTGGCCCATGTATCGTCGAGCCATTCGCGACAAGCAACGCGCCGTCCCGTGTCGGCGTCAGCGCCGTCACGCATTGCAGCCCGGCTTGCGCGGCAATTGTTTTTCCGTCGTTTTGGCCCCCGACGAAGGCGATCCGTCCGTCGAAGAGGCCGACCGCCGCGCCGCCGTCCGGTAATTCGGTCACGGCGCAAATCTCGGCGTCGAAAGTCGCGACCGGCGCGTCTGCAGGCTTATTGACGCGCTTGAGGGACTGCCCACTCGAAACGACGAGACCTTGCGCAATCGCGGCGAGTCCGTCGGGCGCAGGCGCTTCGAGAACAATTGTGGCTGTGTCGAGGAGATCATTGGGCCGGAACGCGCCGTCCATTGGCGGCGTTGTGATCGAGGCTTCGCCCCGACCGAACCATCGATCAAGAGTCTTGGACAGCGGCTTCACGGCTGCGCTCCCCAATAGGACGCGTGACCCGTCCAGTTGGGGTCAGCGTCTGGGATCTTGAGCCGGCCGATTCGGTTGTTGGTGACCCCACCGACAAATAGATAGCCGCGATGTTCGCGCACCGAGGTGATCGCGGGATGATTTGTTCCCTTTTGGTCCCATAGGGTTTCTAAAACGCGGCCGTCGGCGTCGAAATGGACGACGCAGCCTACATTGACGTTCGGGAACAGCCATTCGTCCGAGGCCACCCAGCGCGCCATCCGACGCCGAAACCCCGGCATAGTCATCGCGAGATCATAGCTTGGCGTTCGGGTTCCCGCCAGCGCGACCCAGTACGTCCCTTTCGATCCGCGATTGATGTTGTCGGGATAGCCGGGAAGATCGGAGATGACCCTCTCGACCGTACCAGCTTTGGCGCCGTCGAGCCAATATCGGCTGATGCGGCAGCCCCAAGTCTCGGCGAACAGAAGCGATTTGTTATCGTGAGCGACGCACACGCCGTTGGCGAAAAGAAGGTCGCGGAATATCGTCCGCGTGACGCCCGTCGCGGGATCGTGGCGGATGATCCGACCGTTGCCGCGGCCTTCCAAAGCGTCGACCACCCATTCCTCGAAGCCATAGCGTATCGTGGCCTCGCTGAAATAAATTTTGCCGTCGGGTGCGATGTCGAGATCATCGGCGAGACGCATGCGGGAATCGTCGATGATCGAGAAAGGCGAGCGGTTCGTCTCGGCCGTAAGCTTTTGAACGTTGCGATCTTTGTCGACGCGATAGAGGCCCATCCCGGCGATGCAGACATTGAGACCGCCGTCACGGTCGAACGCAAGACCAAGCGGACGTCCGCCGACATGGGCGTAGACCTCACGCTTAACGTAATCCGGCGCGCGAAATCGGATGATTTCGCCATGTCGAACACCGCAATAGAGATGGCCCTCTTCGTCGAGAATAACGTCCTCAGGCCCGTCGATTTCGCCGAGTCCGATGGTCTCGACTTCGCTGAGCCGATCGTTGATCGCATACGGCGAAGATGCGCCGGCGCTGAATACCGGCGGCGAGGGCAGTGCGAGATAGGCCGGCGATACATAGACCTTCGCTTGCAAGCGGTGGCGCCACTTGCCCCACCTGACGTCAATGGCGATAGCGAAAACGAGCACTAAGCCGACGGCCAGAGAAGACGCGCCGTTTTGAAGGCCAAGCCGGACGAGGCCATTAGTCAGTAACGAAACAATGATCGCGCCCATCAGGGCCTTGCCGACCGAGCCGCGACCGCCGCCGACGCTATTGCCGCCAAGGAGCGCGGCCGTCACGACGGCGAGTTCGAGACCAAGGCCGGTGTCGGGCCCGGCGCCGGAAAGCCGCGCGGCGTAAAGAATTCCAGCCAGGCTCGTCAGGACGCCGCAGACGACATAGGTGAGGCAGACCATCGCCCGTACCGGGATGCCGGCGTTATAAGCGGCGCGTCGCGACCCGCCGACCGCCGTGATCCGCCAGCCGATGCGCAGCCGGGTCAGGACCACCTGGGCGGCGATCGCAACAACCGCGAGAACAAGAACGCTGACAGGCGCTCCAAGAACCGATCCAGAGCCAATAAAGTCAAAGGCGTCAGATTGCACATCGCTGGACGCGATCTGCACGGAATAGATTTGCAACAGAAACTCTACGACCGACCGGATGAGGGTCAAGACGACGAGCGTGGTCAGAAAGGCTCGCAGCCTCAAAAAGCCGATGAGCAGGCCATTAACGAGGCCGACGAAAGCGCCGACCGCGATCGTTGCAGCGACCGCTGCCGCCACGGGCCAATGCCCGACATTGATCAGCGCGAGAGAAGTAAAATTGGCAAGCGCGAAGGCGGAGCCGACGCTGAGATCAATGCCGCCGCCCAACATGACGATCGTCATGCCGATGACGATCAAGCCGAATTCGCCGATCTGGCGCGATGTATCGGAGAGATTTCCGAGCGTGGTGAAATTGGGAATCGTTTCGACGAGAAAAATCAGCAGCGCGATGAGCAGAACGATCGGAATGACATTGTCCATCCACCTCCTGCCGAGCACCTCGCCGACGATATGATCGGGCACATACCGATAACGCAGTCTTGTGGCCCATTCGCCGATCGTCATGACGCATCCCAATTCGACGAAAAAGCGCTGAGCCGTTTGAGCGGCTCAGCGCAATTCCATGACCTCAACTCGAGCATTCGTCCTATTTCTTGAGAGCGGCGGCGCTCCAACAGAGGCCAGGGTGGAGAGTTTCTTTAGAGATGATGAGCTGCGGGCTGTAGATGACCGCTTTGAGCTTGCCGGCCGGAAGTCCGGATTCCAGCACGGTGGTGATCATGTCGTTGAGGTCCCGCCCCTGATCCATGACTTGATAGGCAATCTCCTTGTCGAAGGCGCCCTTTTCGACATTGTTGCAAGCCATTTCCTCGCCGCCGCCCGACGTGACCAAGACGATCGGCTTGCCGGATTCCTTAATCGCGGCGGCAGCGCCAAGATCCATGACGTCCCAGAACCCGATGATGCCGCAGAGATCAGCATTCTGCTGGATGACGGTAGAAATTACGGCGTGCGCCTTGGTCGCGTCCCATTCCCCCGCGACATTTGCGACCAATTTGATCTCTGGATGTTTCGACAAGGCATTCTCGACGCCCTTCATCATTCCGCTATCCGAGCCTGAGGTCGGCTGTCCTTGCAAGACGGCAACCTTGCCGCTCGTACCGGCGCCGCACTTGTCGATGACGCCCTGCGCCTCCGCTTCGCCGATGCCTATCCAATCGGCACCGACATAGACGTCCGAATTGTAGTTCGAGCGCATGTTGATCTGAATGACATGAATCCCCGCCTCCTCCGCGCGCTTGAGTAGCTTGGCATAAGACTGGACATCGGGATTGTGCACGACGAGGACGTCGGGCTTTTCGGCGATGAGCGAAGTAATCGCCTGCGCGCCAGCGTCGGCGCTGAAATGCGGATCACGAATTTCAAGCTTCATGCCAAGCCGATCGGCCTGTTGTTTCATGACGGAGGCCCAGCCTTCGGTGAGGTCGATGCCCATCGTCACGGGCAAGAAAGCGATCGTCTTGCCGGAGAATTCCTTGAAATAGTCGGCGCGCCGAGGGTCATCGATACCCGCGGCCTGCGCGTAAACGGCGAGACTGGTGAGCGAGAGGGCAAAACCAAAGGCCGTCGCTATATGTCTGATACCCATGTTTCATACTCCCTTTTTCAATTGACGGCGTTTTAGATGTCGCCTTGTTGCGCGGTACGATCGTCCCGCGGATTGACGCAGTCGAGTGCGATGGGCGCGAGTGGGGTAGGACTCCTCATCACGTCTCTCACTTCTTGACGGCGCAAACGAAATTCGTGGCGGCGTTGGTGTCGCCGTCTCCCTTGTACCAAGCGCGCTGAGGATAGGGACAGAGCGGACGCTGCATCTCGATTCCCTTGGACGCGTCGCCTCCCACGAATTTCGTCGCGATGACTTGATCGGGCGCGACACCGTCCTCGACCCAATGCGACAGCGCGGTGAAAATGTCATGCTCAGGATCGAGGGCTGGCGGCTGGACACCACCGAAAGCCGAGGAGTCGAACGCATTCAGCCCGCCCCCGATGCCACAATGCCCGATGCCGGGAACCATAAAGAGTCGGGCGAATTCTTTCGTCTTTTCTTCGCCGCCGAACTTGCTCATGAGGTTTTTATAGAAGTCGACGGTCTGCCCGATCGGAACGATCGGATCGGCCCAGCCCTGAAAGAAGATCAGCTTTCCGCCGCGGTCACGGAACTTCGTGACGTCGCCTGTCACTGCGCCATTGACCGCCGGCCCGAGCACGGCGTCGACCTTGACCATATCTCGCTCAGCGTCGAACGTGCGCCAATCCCAGTTGGGACCGAACACCCACTTGAAGAGACCGTCAAACCCCGGCTCGCCCGGGGCGTTGCCGGGCGCCTCGAGAAACCCCCAGTTGAAGACGCCCGACTCGCCGCCTGGTTGCTCGCCGTAGAACAGCGGCTTGCCGTTCTTGTCGGCAGGGCCGAGATAGATCGCCTTTGCGGCGTCGACCTGTTCCGGAGTCAGGCAATCGTCCGCCGCGGCGCCTTTGCAGGTGAGCACGGCTGGATCGAAGTCGCAGGCGAGCGGGTCCGCGATGAACGGATCGGACTTGAGCCCGCCGCCCTTGGCGCCGCAGGCGGCGATCGCCGACTTGGTGAGCAGCGAAAGATTCGCCTCGGATAGCTTGTGTCCGGGTTTCAGATTCGCGGCTTGAAAGCTCGTAACGGCGAGGGCGTGTCCCCAGGTTCGGCTGACGACGGGCGCCCCGGCGAGGATGCCGTCGAAATCATCGGGGAAATATTCCGCTTCGATTATTCCCTGCTGACCACCTGTGGAGCAGCCAGTGTAGTAGGAGCGCTTGGCCTCTGCGCCATAGAACGCTTTCGCGACCTGCTTGCCGGCGACCGCCGCCTCGTGGGTCCCCAGCATTCCCCAGTCTCTCCACTTATCCGGGTGTCCGACCAGGGCGTCGCCATTGAGTGGGGTTGCCGGCGCCATCCCGAGGTCTGTCTCCGCGGAGACGTAACCGCGCTTGATCGCGGCTTCCATTGCCCCGTAATTGTAGGCGAGAACGCCTGCGTAGCCGCCATTGCCGTTGACGTGGAAGACGCCCTTCCAACCTTCGTTCGGCATCCATAGTTCAACGCGAACATCGGAATCGGGCGCGTCTTTCACCGAGGCGACGACACGGCAAAACGCTGGCATGTTCTTGTGCGTCACTTTGTCGGCGGTCGTGAGGTCGCCGGCTGGAACCGCCTCGGCGCTAATAATCGTCGTGTCGGAGATTTTTGTGGACTTCAGTCCTTCACAATCAATCGCGCGAGCAGGCGACAAATAGGACAAAGAGGCAAGCGTCGATAGCGTTAGAGTCGCCGCCATCTGTGTCAGTCGCATGTTTCGTACTCCCTTTTGGGCGTTCTATATGTCGCCCTGTTGATCGGTCTGCTCATCGCGAGGATTGATGAGACTATCGAGCACAATGGCTGCAAGAAGGATCACGCTTCGGATCACATTCTGCAGCGTGTATTCGATGTTCATGATCGTCATGCCGTTCAAAAGAATGCCGATCAGCAAAGTGCCGACGAGCACGTTACGGATGCCGCCGCGCCCGCCAGAAAGGCCGATGCCGCCAAGCACCACCACAAGTATGACGTCATAGATCAGGGACGAGGTCGAAATGGCGGTATTCATGCTCGACACCGCGGTCGCAGTGATTATACCCGCGATGTACGCGATTGACGCCGACAGCACATATTGCAGGACGATGACCGGGCGCACAGGCGCGCCGGAGATGCGGGCCGCCGAGAAATTGTCGCCGATCGCGTAAACGAATCGCCCCTGTTTGGTGAACCGCAGGAAGAGGAAGCCAAGGAAAGCGATCAGGGCAAAGAAGAGGATCGGAAGCGGCGCGCCCCAAAGAAAACCGCCGCCGATCCAGGCGATGACGTTGGCGCTCGGCGGCATGTAGACGACATAGAGCGGGACCAAAGCCCAGCGAACGAAGCCGTAGGCCACGGCGGCCATGCCGAGCGTGGCGAAGAGCGCGGGGATTTCAGCATAGGCGATCAAGACGCCGTTGATCACACCGACCGCCAAGGCCAGCAGAAGCCCAAGCAGCAACGCTGGGGCGATCGCAACATTCAAAGACGCGAGGTGGAGGGTCCAGGCGGCAGACATCGCATAGGTCGTCACGATGGTCAGATCGACCCCGCGTCCGATCACGACAATCCCCATCCCCACGCCCAGAATCCCCAGGATAGAGACGCCGCGGAGCAGCGTCAGCAGATTGCCGGCGCTGAGAAAGCCGTTGAGAAAGACCGAAAAAGCGCAAAACAGCGCGACGGCGGTCAGGAGCACGATCTTCTCCTGGCTGAGCGCGGCAGTCTTTGTCCATCCCGGCATGTTTCACCCGATCGTCGCCTCCATCGTGGAGTGCGCTCGCGCGGCCCGCGCGTTTGTTGTTATCGAGCCTGACTATTTCAGGCTGCTTTTGCCTTCGCTTGCGCAGCAGCGCATGGTTTTTGCGTCCCAGCGCAAAACCGAGGCGGAAGAGCGCAATCGCCTCGTCGTTCTAAGGACGGTCTTGCCTTTACGAGGCGCGGAAAGATACGCTTGAGCGATTTTCTTTGAAAAACCCCGGGGGGCCGTCGACCTTTAGCTTTCGCCCCGCGTGGCTGCCTGGCGACCGGCGATCGCCATCGCCAATGGCCTAAGACCGGGGGCTGAGCGGAGGAATGTATGGAGGTCGTCTTCGACACTAGGACACTGGCCGCTGGCAAGCGCCGCCAGGCCTGGCGCGACGCCATTTGCGAAATTTATCTGCAGGTCGACTGTTCGACGGACCAGGACGTCGAATACGCCGGGCTTGTGCGAGAGGCTCGGTTTGGCGGGCTGACCATCACGGACGCCGTCATTTCGCCGCAAACAATACGTCGTGGCGCCCATCATATCGGCCGCTTCGGAAAAGATTGTTATTACATAGGGATAGAACACATTGGCGCGGTTGACATCCGCCAGGCGGGATCATCGTTCGTTCTGCGGCCCGGAAGGGGCTCCCTCTATTACGCCAACGAACCCTATGAGTTGCATTGCAACGTCAGGTCGCGTCAATTTTGGATAGAGCTTCCCCGCGCGGCCTTTGAGCGCCGGTTCGACTCCGGGCGTCCGCCGATGCTCAAGAATTTCGACCTCACGCGCGGGCTCGGCCGCATCGCCGCCGAATTCTGCGCCACGCTCGCGACGGAGAGCGGCCGGCTTGACGAGACGTCGAGATCGAAGCTCGGCGAGCAGTTCATGGACCTCATCGCCCTGGCGCTAAATTCCGAACCTGATCGGCAGGCCGCGGACGATCAGAGCGTCCAGCATACGCGTCTGCGCTCGATCAAAGCATATATTGAGGAGAATCTCGGCGATCCAAACCTCTCGCTGACCACGATTGCCCGAGAAAACGGCGTATCGCTGCGCTATCTCCATCATCTTTTTCGACTTGTCGACATGTCGGCCTCGGAATGGCTGCGACTTCGGCGATTGCAACGATGCTACGACCTGCTGAGGTCGCCCCAGCACGCGCATCAATCGATCACGGAGATCGCCTATTCGATGGGATTCAGCAGTTCGTCCCACTTCAGCAATCTCTTCCGTGCCCATTTTGATATGCGGCCTTCGGATGCAAGGGACGCGCCTGCGGAAGCGAAAACATCGTCGAGCTGACGAATCGAAACGCGGCTTCTTCTCGATCGCAAGTCGTCCTCACTCCTGTAGGCGCCGCCTATAAGCGAAGCGCATTTCATGCGTGAGAAATGGCTTCTTGGCTGGGCCAACAACAGGTCGGTACTCAGACTTGTAGTTCACGACGTAAATGTTCGTTTTAACGACTTCCTTGAAGCGCGCTCAAATGAGTTCCATTGAACGGAAGCGCAGACTTCAGTGAGACTTCGATCGAGACTCTTCTGACCCGGCGGGTGGCGAGAAACAGATGCTGACCACATGCCGGACGTTAATGGGCGACCCCGATCTCCATGATCGACGAACCGACCGTAGCCCTTGCGCCGCTCATCGTTCACGAACTTCGAGCCAACGAGTCGATTCGCAAGGAATGGCTCGAGGTCTAGCGATTTTCGCAACTTATCGTGTGGACGAGGAACAAAACACGACCATGGATGTTCTCCTGTTATTCTTCACCTCAGGCTCTTCGAGCGGGGTGAACAAAGGAGCCTTTCATGAAAGCGTATATCTTAACGGCCTTACTCGTCGCTGCCGGATCGACCGCAGCCTACGCCTCGTCCGGATCGGTGGGAACAGCATACTCTGACTCACTGGCTGGCTGCTACTCGAAGGCGTCGCCAATATTGGACCTTCGTTACGGTTATGACGATCGAAATTGCGCCGAGAAGACCGTCGGAAGTGGCGCCGTTTATGAAGGCGCTCACGCCTCGCTCGCCTTGCAGATTCGTTATGCTCGTTCTTTACCTGCATGTATCGACGAAAACTCCCCGATATTGGACCCGCACTACGGCTATGATAATCGCGTCTGCGTACAGTAGATAGAAGAGCCAGCGGGGAACGTGCTACTCCGATATGTTGGAACTTCGACTGCCGACCTCTAACCAGGAGTCGCCACGCCGCCCTAGGGGTCTATAAGGCGGCGCGCCGGCCCCTCAGAATATCGTCGCAAAACGAACCTCCTGCTGCGATATTCGCCCCGTCGTCCGCCAGGCTAAATTCGCCATCGATGCGTCGACGAGCCACCGCGGCCGAATTATTCCTCCCCGGCGGTGTTCCACCTCCAGCCAACAAGTTAAACGAACTGCTGACCGCCGAACTTCGACAATTCAGGTTCGAATAGGCAAGACGGAACAATGAACACGCCAAATCGTTAGGCTGAGCCCGATTTCGTCCCTACGAAAGGCGATTATCTATGCCGCCCATGCTCTTCCAACGAGGACTTCTGCCGGTCATTGTGACGCTGTTGGCTACTTCGCCTTCTCTCTGTATCGCACAGGAGGGGCCGTTCGCAGCTCTCCAGGGGGCCTGGAGCGGTGACGGCACAATCACGTCTACCAATGGAAACAGCGAGCGCATTCGTTGCCGCGCTAAATACTTTGTGTCTCCGAGCGGAGCCAATCTCGATCAGCAGTTGAACTGCGCGAGCGATTCGTATCACTTCAACGTTAGCAGCGGCCTCGTCCGCCAGAACGATGGCTCGATCGCGGGAACCTGGACCGAGTCAAGTCGTAACGTGACCGGCAACGTCAAAGCTCGGCAAGACGGAGATACAATTGCAGCCAGGGTTTCCGGTCCGAATTTTACCGCCCAAATGACCGTGACAACGACTGGAGATGGACAAAACGTCCAGATCAGTCCGAGCGGAAGCGACATAACCTCCGTCACGATCGCTTTGAAACGGTGAAGCGCGGCCCTGCGCTCGTCTTGGCGTTTTCGGCGACACTAAACGCAAAACGCCACCGCTCCAGTGCGGTCAGCCGAGCGATACCTCAACGTGATGAACAATGCCGTCGTCAGACAAGGGGAAACGCACCGGCCGCTCCGTAAGGATTTTCCCGTCGATCTGCGCGGAAACAATGCCCCGGCTGACGCCGGCAGGATTTTTGACGGCAATTTTATACTGTGCGGAATAGTGCCGAACCATAACATCAAATCCTGGCCAAGTGGTCGGAATGCATGGATCAAGGTGCAGAAACAAGCCCTGCCGTCGAAGTCCGAGTATGCTTTCAACGCCTGCGCGTTGCATCCAGCCCGCCGACCCTGTGTACCAAGTCCATCCGCCGCGCCCCACATGGGGCGCGGTGGCATAGATATCGGCGGCGACAACATAGGGCTCAACTTTGTAACGATGAACGTCCGCACGCGTGCGCGCATGGTTGATGGGATTAAGCAGTGAAAAAAGCTCAGCAGCCTTATCGCCTTCACCCAGCGCGGCGAAGGCCATCACCGACCACAGCGCGGCGTGGGTGTACTGCCCGCCGTTTTCGCGAAGGCCCGGCGGATAACCCTTGATATAGCCGGGATCGAGCAGAGTTTTGTCGAAAGGCGGGGCAAATAGGAGGGCAAGCCCATCCTCCGGGCGAATCAACTCCCGCTCCACCGACGCCATCGCGCGCCTCGCCCGTTTTGGCTCCGCAGCGTTCGAGAGCGCGGCCCAAGACTGCGCGATCGAATCTATCCGACATTCTTCATTCGCCGCGGAACCGAGCGGCGTCCCATCGTCGTAAAACCCTCTTCGATACCAATCGCCGTCCCACGCCTCACGTTCGAGCGAATCCCTGAGCGCAGCGGCGTGCGAGCGCCAGACCGAGACGCGGACCTGTTCCTGGCGCGCCTCGGCCAACGGCGCGAAAACTGTGAGCGCATTATAAAGGAACCAGCCGAGCCACACGCTTTCACCGGCTCCTTTCTCCCCGACGCGGTTCATTCCATCGTTCCAATCGCCGTCACCTATTAAAGGAAGTCCGTGAGCGCCCAGACTAAGACTTTGATCAAGGGCGCGGGCGCAATGTTCAAACAGAGTCACGCTCTCATCGGAGACCGTTGGCTGGAAAAAACTGTCTCTTTGGTCTTTTTCTAGTTTCTGGCCTTCTAGAAACGGAACGAGTTCGTCGAGAACCTCGTGATCGCCGCTGACGGTAACGTAATGCCCGACTGAGTAGGCAAGCCAGGCACGGTCGTCAGAGATGCGGGTGCGTACGCCCTGGCCGGAATGCGGGAGCCACCAGTGCTGAACATCGCCCTCGGCAAATTGCCGAGCCGCCGCTCGCAGCAGATGCTCTCGTGTTTTAACAGGCTGCGACGCGGCGAGCGCCGTGCCGTCTTGAAGTTGATCGCGAAACCCGTAGGCGCCGCTCGCTTGATAGAAGGCGGAACGCGCCCAAAGTCGGCAGGCAAGCGTCTGGTATAGCAGCCACCCATTTAGCATAATGTCCATTTGTCGAATGGGGGTCTTCACTTCGATCGCGCCTAGGATTTCACCCCAGTAGCGAGCGACGTCCCGTTCAAGGTCGCCAATATCTGCAGACCGGTATCGCGAAATGAGAGTCCGCGCCTCGTTGGCGCTTGCCGTCTCGCCGAGCAGAAACACGACATCGATATCAGCGTTTGGCGCGATCTCCACACTCGTGCGCATGGCGCTACAAGGGTCAAGACCCGCCCCGACCTTGTTTGAAAGCGCTACATCGCTGGCTAGAGCCAGCGGGCTGGCGAGCGTACGATTCCGCCCGATGAAGCTGTTCCGATCGCCAGTCCAATCTGTTTGTCGCCCGCATAAATCCGCAAAAGCGACTCGCGACCCGAAGGCGGCGCGCCAAGGATTTCTCGCGAACATGGCGCCGGTTTCGGAATCAATTTCAGTGGTGACGAAAGGGAGCGATGCGGACCGGAACGGACCGAGAACCCATTCGACATAGGATGTTACACTCAAGTGTCGAATACGGTTCGAACGATTCCGAATCGTGAGACGTGAAATCTTAATGGGCGCGTCGAGAGGAACAAATTGTAGTAGATCGCTCTCGATTTCGTGTTCGACGTGTTCAAACCGGCTGTACCCTCTGCCGTGACGAGCCGTGTAGGTTGACGCCGGATCGCGGATAGGAAGCGCGGTTGGAGACCATAAATCTCCTGTGTCATTGTCGCGCAAATAGAAGGCTTCGCCCGATCGATCGCTCACGGGATCGTTCGACCATGGAGTGAGCTGATTTTCGCGACTGTTGACGGACCAGGTATAGCCGCTTCCCTCGGTCGCCGTCTGGAAGCCGAAGGCGGGATTGGCGACGACATTGATCCAAGGCGCCGGCGTCGATTGGCCAGGACCTAAAACAGTGACATATTCTTTCCCATCTTTCGCAAAGCCACCCAGCCCGTTGAAGAATTCGAGAGGAGCCGTGATCGGCTGCGCCTTCAGTTTTGACTTTGTTGGAACGCGTACCGAAAGCGACGGCGCTATTGGCGTCTTGATCTCGGCGATCCTCTTGAGTTGCTCGAAAAGGCTACCGCGCTGCGCGACGAGCGCAACGCGCGCTGAAGCAATAAGAAGAGCTCGCGTCTCCGCTGGGATCAAGTCGGCGCGTAAGACCGTGGCGTTGCCGGGCGCCCCCTTCATGTCGATGGGAGTGCGAGATCGGCTCGACCGGATCAAGGTCTCGATTGCGACCTGGAGGTCTTGAACATAGGAAGATTTGCGCTCGTTGAGGATTACAAGATCGACGGCAAGCTGCTTCATCCGCCAATATTCGTGAGCTTGCATTAATTCTCGCGCGACGTCGATGTCTTCGGCATCGACGATCCGTAAGAGCACGATTGGGTGATCTCCCGAGACGCCGTGAGCCCATAGTCCTGACTGTGCGCCGCCGCCCCGCTGGATCGTATCGGAGGATGGTCGCAGTGTTGATGAGGCGTAGAGTACGTGGCCGGCGAGGCGCTGGAAGAGATCGGCTTGCCGAGCTGTGACCCCTAGGTGATGAAGCTGTACCTGCGCCTGAGTCCAAGCGAGCGTCGCCGCACGCCCGAAGGCGCTGGCGTCCCGATGCTTGTCGATTCCGTCGAGCAGAGCCTCGCGGGAGGACGCGACGACAGTCCAGAAAGCGATGCGTGCCGTCGCGCCTGGCGCAATCCGCACGCGTCTCCGCAGAGCGAAAATAGGGTCGAGCACTGCGCCCACTGTGTTCGAGAGCGATCGGCCGTCGATCATAGCGATCGGCGTGCGGACGCCGTGGCCGCGGCCGAGGAACCGGGCGCGATCGGTCTCGATCTCCGGTTTGCCCAAGGCTTCGCCCTCGACAACGGCAAGATGAGCCGCCCAGATTTGAAGTTCGTCGGGCGCTCGCCTTCGTCTATGCGCTAGGATGGCGCCGACATCGGTAAGATATTCAGTTTCAACGAACAGCTTGGAGAAGGCTGGATGAGAAATGTCCTGAGCTTGTTGCGCGAGCGCGAGTTCCGCATACGACGTAATTTCAATCTCACGAGCGCGACTGCCGGAATTCGAGATCGAAATGCGCCTGACTTCGGCGTCGTCCTCGGCCGAGACAAGAACATCCAACGTGGTCGTCAAAGTTCCGTCGCGTCGGCTGAGTTCGGCACGATCTTCGTGGAACACAACGTCGTATTCATTGGGCTCGGCGCCGCTCGGTTGAAATCCCGCTGACCAGACCGCACCGCTGTCCGAGTCCCTAAGAAAAATATAGGCGCCAAAATCATCGCAAGTCGCGTCTTCACGCCATCGCGTCACAGCGATGTCCCCCCAGCGGCTGTAACCCGAGCCCGCCGCCGTGATCATCGTCGCCAAGCGGCCGTTTGACAGTAGGTGAGTTGCGGGCGTCGCTTGATTTGTGGAGGTGAACTGCCGACCGCCGGATGGCAGTGCATCCCGAATTTTCGCTCCGGGCTTTACCTCCACCGCCTCAGTGCGAACGACAGCGACATCACGCGGCGTCCGCTCCTGCAGAAGCAACTCTGTAGCCTGGACGATAGGCTCAGCATGGAAACGCCCGCGCATTGCGCCGTCCAAAAGAGCATCAGCAATGGCGACGATCGTCATGCCCTGGTGATGCGCCATAAACGATCTTATGATGACGAAGCTTTCACCTTCCGGTACCCTGCCAGGGGTATAGTCCAAGGCTTCGTAAAACCCATGGCGGCCAAGAGCGCCAGCCTCGGCGAGCCGCGCCAGATTAACACAAGCCGCAGGCGCATCGACCATAGTTGCGAGTGCGCTCGCGTATGGCGCGACCACGAAGCTCTCGCCAAGCCCTCGTTTTAGGCCAAGGCCGGGCACGCCGAAATTCGTGTACTGATATGTCAGTTCAAGGTCACGGGCGTTATAGGCGGCTTCGGAAATACCCCAAGGGCGACGCAATGCGGCCGCGTAGTCGATCTGACAGCGCACAATGAGCCGGCTCGTCTGCTCGAGGAGGCTTCCCCTAGGCTCGTTCATGACCAGCGAAGGCATCAAATATTCGAACATCGATCCCGACCAGGAGATCAAGGCGGCGCCATGCGCAACGGGCGTTACGGCGCGACCAAGCCGAAACCAGTGGCGCGCTGGGGCGTCGCCCTTGGCGATGGCGAAGAAGCTGGCAAGACGGCACTCGGACGCCAGTAGATCGTAGCAGTTCGGATCGAGACCGCCGTCGGGAACCGAAAACCCCACGGAGAGAAGGTTGCGTTCAGGATCAATCAGGAAACCAAATTCCATGGCGAGCGCCATTCCGCGCGCAGCGTCCTCAAGAACCGAGAGACGTTCCCGAGTTGAAGCCGCAGCCTCCGCGCTCTGATCAAAGTCACGGCTATGACTTTCGATCGAATCCAAGCTCGCTTGGGCCCAGAACAGTAGGTCAGCACAAGTCTGATCATCATGCTCGACAGCGAGCGCGCGAACGATGTCGACCATGATTTTGGCCTCGCGCATCTGCTCTCCGAGCAACCGCGTCGGCTCGTCACTATCGACACTTGGCGTTGCGCGCAGGACCGAAATGAGAGCGCCGAGCGATTCTTCAAGCTGACGCCAAGTGACCGTTTGTGTCAGACGTCCCGCGCGCAGGCGGGTCGCCTCCTCGAGAGCAAGATCGAGTGCGTCGGCGACGCCACTCAGGCGAGCCGAAGGTCTGGGCGCGCTGCTTTGCCACTCTCGGCACGCATTCGCCAGTGCGATCAGGTGACCCGCGAGGTTTCCACTATCGACGGACGATACATAGATCGGGTTCAGAACGCTCAGATCACTCGTGTTGTACCAATTATAGAAATGTCCGCGGAAGCGTTTGAGCCGACTCATGGTCGCAAGCGTCGCCTCCAATCGATTGACTGCCTCGTTGGTCCCGATCCATCCGAAGTCGCGGGCGCTTACGATCGAAAGGAGATAGAGACCAATATTGGTCGGCGAGGTCCTGTGCGCAGTCGCTGAGGGATCTTCCTGATAATTGTCCGGCGGAAGCATGTTGTCGGCTGACGTGACGAAAGTTTCGAAGAACCGCCAAGTGCGTCGGGCAATTAGCCGCAAGGCCTGAACATCAGAGTCCGATGCCCGCGGCTGGCTTGCGGTTCGAAGAGGCTGGCTTACCCAGCGCGCCGCGGCTGGCGAACCAATCCAAAGCGCGGCGAATGGTACGACTAAGGTCCATGCCCTGGTCTCCGAATGCAACGCGACGAACAATGCCGCAGCGGCGACGATGAGCGCGCCAACCATCCAACGATAGAAGCCAACGAGATCGAGATCGGCGCTGATCGTTGTCTGAGCTGCTGGGACCCACTCGAGCAGTCGCCGGCGGCTTACGAACACACGCCACAGTGTGCGGACTATGGCGTCGCCCATCATCCACGCCTGATGGGCGAGAAAAGTGATAGAGAGCGCCGAAAGGGCCAATGCGTTACGAACATCCGCGCCCAGCGCACGCATATGGCTACCGAAAGCAATCTCGCGTCGGCTTGGCGGCACGGCTGCGAATACCGGAATAAGCGTCGGAAGGACGATTGTCGCGATTACAAAAACGGTCCAAATAGCCGCCGTTTGAAAAGATGTTGCCCACCCGGCAAGCAGGGCAATGACGGCGGCGGGAGCCGAAAGCGTGCGTCGCAGATTATCGAGCATCTTCCATCGGCCAATCGGCGGAAGGGCGCCTCTCCCAGCAATCCCGCCTTCGATCGTTGGCTGGCGACCGACAATCCACGGCAGTAGCTGCCAGTCGCCTCGCGCCCACCGGTGATGGCGGCGCGCGCCGACATCGTAGCGCGTCGGAAAGTCCTCGATGACCTCGACATCGGAAACCAGGCCGGCCCGAGCGAATACTCCTTCGAACAAGTCATGGCTTAGAAGCGTCGACTCGGGCACGCGTTCGGCTAAGGCGGCTTCGAAGGCATCGACTTCATAGATTCCTTTGCCGGTGTAGGAGCCCTCGCCGAATAGATCCTGATACACATCCGAAGTAGCGGACGCATAGGGATCGATGCCGCTCGAATTCGAAAAGATGCGCTGAAACAGTGAAGCATCCTGGCCAACGGGCAACGAAGGCGTCACGCGGGGCTGAAGCACGGCGTAACCTTCTATGACCCTGCCGGAGGCCGAATCGAAGCGCGGCCGATTAAGCGGATGCGCCATCTTGCCGATCAACCGACGAACAGTGTCGCGCGGTAGACGCGTATCACCATCAAGCGTGACGACAAATCGCACATTCGGCGGCGCTAGCGGCGCCTCTCCTTCAACGTTCATAAAGGTAGTATCGGTCGCGCCGCGGAGAAGCTGGTTTAACTCATGAAGCTTGCCGCGCTTACGCTCCCAGCCGATCCACTTGTCTTCGCTCTTGCTCCAGACACGCCGACGGTGGAGCAGCAGAAACCGGGGGCCGCCCGGCGCCGGGCCGTATCTTTGATTGAGTCGCGCGATCCCCGAAAAAGCTAGAGCCGCGAGGTCCCCGTCGCCTTCGGCATGCTCACTTTCTGCGTCCACCCAATCGGAAAGCAACGCGAAATGAAGATCGCCTTCGGGACTCGCAAGATGGTGTATCTCCAACCGCTCAATCTGCTCTGTAACGGCCTCCGCCGAAGTGAGCAATGTAGGGATGGCCACGAGCGTGCGTAGGGACGCCGGAACGCCGCTCCGAAGCTCGAGTGCAGGCACAACTGTGGCGCCGAAGCCCAAACTCACCGCGCGGTTAACAAATGCAACGGAAGCATCAATAGCCGGAATGACGCCAACTATTCCGAGTAGGATGAGCCGCGCATCGTAAACTCCCGTCTCGGCGATAGCTAACAGCGCCATGCCGAGAACGAGTGCTGCGACCACCGCGATGGCGATTAAGTAGCCGCCGATGCCAAAGGCTCGATTGAGACGAGTCGGCCACTCGCGCGCTGGCAGGCGAAACCCAATCGCTGCCTCGAAGTCTCGACGACCGCCGGAAAGAAGGTAATAGCCGGGATCGGCTCGCCGCTCGTCGATGCGTGTCGAACAGGAAGCGGAGGCGCGCTGCGCAGCGAGCAATGCGTTTTTCGCGATATCGAGTTCGCCTCGCCCAGAGCCACGGGCAAGCTCTTCGACCGCGCTGCGATAGAGATTGCGGGTCGGAAAATCCATCTCTCTAAAGCTGCTCGCCACGGAAAGCGCTTCATCAACAAGGCTGATCCGCTCAAATAGGTCCTTCCAATCGACATCGGAAATACGGCGAAGGCTCGCGACGATATTACGAACAGTGACATTCGTGCCGCCCTGCCGCCTGTGAACGTCGCGGACGATCGTATCTACGGTCGTCTCCTGCGCCGCGAGCCGCTCATCGAGCCATGTCAGCGTGGGCGTTACTTTAGGATCTTGGTCGCGAAGCCTGTGGACGAGTTGGACCGCGAACGAGTCTGAAAGACTTGTATCCTCGTAGCCCGCCAGCGCCGTCGACGCGGATTGCGGCTTTAGTCCGGCAGCGCCGAGCAATCTGTCGGCGACGTCGTCCGCTTTTTGTCTGGCTGCACGACCCCCTACGATCTCCTCCGCGAGACGTCTCAGATTTTCAATGAGTACGATCCGTAGAGTAATCGAAACCGCCCACAATTCGCCGATCGTCAGCGGTTCGACCTCTTGGTACGCTCGCACGTAACGGACCAACATCTCGACGTCAAAGGAACTGTCGCCATGGGCGACAAAAGCCCAAGCGACACCGAAAACTCTAGGATATCCTTCGAATGGACCATCGGCCAGCTTCGGTAACTGTCGATAGAAACCAGGCGGCAAATCCGAGCGGAGTTCCCGAATGTGTTTCTCCACAAGGTAGTAATTGTCGATCAGCGCCTCCGCGGCGGGAGTGATCGCGCTCGCCTCTTCTGTCGCCTTGACGATAGATCGATAGGCGCCGAGAAGAATCGCGCCGTTTTCGGCCACTCGGGTCGCCAGTGGATGACCCTTAGCCGGCCTTTGCGTCACTGGTTGCGCGGCGGCTAAGCTACGCCCGTGTTCCTCAAGGCGCTCCACGCTGAAGAGCTCTTCACGTATCGGCTCACGGCTGCTCCAAAGCGACGCCGAGGGCGCACGCTCGAAAGCGCGACGAATGGCGATTACCAAGTGCACCTTTCCGCCGCGCATCTGTCCCGCGCTGCGCTTTGTGTAAATCAAATTAGTCGTTGATCTGGCGCGACAACGAAGAGGTTAGTGGTCTCGGATCAGCAACCGAGGCGGCCCCTACTAGTCGCGGTCCACTTTGCGGGGGATGTTAGGGCCTGTTCTGGCCGCCTGAATCGACTATCGAACCGCTTCCCGGTCGATGCGAGAGCAACTCAAGGCAAAATCGCCTTACGACGCGCCACCACCTTAACCAAGCGGTAAGTTACATAACAACCGCTGGCAGTCATTACAAGGGAGTGCCAAAATCTATTTGGCTAAGC